>JANOWX010000063.1:0-18021 GCA_031418175.1 Acidobacteriota bacterium
TTGGTGAGTTTGAGGCTACCGCTTGCCCGCCAGATTGGATGAAACTGGCCCAGTAAAACGGATGCCGCCGTTCCTTGCTGCGTAGCATTTTCAATTGCACCTGCCGCAAAGCTTCACCGCGCCCCAAGCCCTGCTGCAAGCCAGTGTAATAATCGGTCATCCACAAGCGCGTCACGTAATCCGACACCTTCCACAAACTCATCACTTGTGTTTCGGCCCCGGCCAGCACCAGCGCGCGCCGCAGCCCGTAAACACCCTCTCCATTTTTGATCTCGCCCACGCCCGTATCGCAAGCCGAAAGCACGACCAGTTTCGTGCCCCACAAATCCAAACCGGCAGCTTCGAGCGCCGTCAACGCGCCATCGTCATCACCACTCTTGTGCTGATTGAACCCGGCCAGCGCCAGCCCCGAACGCAGCAATGGATTTTCAATCTTCGTCGCCCAATTGCTCCCGCGCAGCTCCGCCGTGCCGTCCAGAAAACTCAAGCCGCGCGTCTTCGCCACGCTCGCGTCTTCATCCTGCAAAAAGAAGCCGTGCGTGGCGATGTGCAGAATTTTCGGCGCGTGGATTTGCTTGAGCGCCGCTTCAGTCGCTTGCTCTTTGACGCGCACTCTCGCTTCCGGCAGCAAGCCTCTGATGGCCTGCGCCTCGCGTCCCGTCTCTGGCAGCGGCTCAAAATAGGCCTCGGCAAAATTGCGGATGGGGCCGCGCGTCTGTGGCCTTGTTGCTGACGAACGGTGCGTATTGATGGCCTGTTGCGCCGCGCCACCGAAGTCAGGATCTGCCATGACTAGCATCTCGTCCTTGCTCGGTCGCGGCACTTGCAGCCGCAGCAGGTCGCGCCCGCTGGTCAAGTAGCTGATTGAATAACGCTCGACCAGATAGTGGCCCTGCTTATCCACTAGCGCGGCGAAGGGAATCAGATTGAGCGCGCCGTCAGGTGAGATGAGCAGATGTTTCACCTCGCCCAGCAGCGCACGCACCGGCTGCATCACTTTCGCATCCACGGCGCCAGCGAGTGTTTTGGCATCGGCGCGTTGCGGGTCGCGCAAGGCTTGCCGCCAGGCGTCAATGGCGCGGTCAATCGGCGCGGCTTCGCCAAGCTCCACCCAGCGCGGCTTACCTTGTGAAGTGAGTAAGTAAGCGACGTAACGCAGTGGGCCACGACTCCTGGCATTTACATCAAGTGGGGCATAAGTCGCGAACTCAATCAGCGCGGCCTCGGTAGGGATTGAAGTCTGGACAGTGGCGAGTGTGATAGGGCCTGACGGCTCGCGAAACTCCGCGCTGTGGGCGCTGAGTTCCGTTTCTATTTTCTCTGCGGTCTCCTCCAAATTTTTGACTTGAGCGCGATAGCCCTCCGGCTTGATTGAGCCTGGGCCGCGTAGCGTCAAGGTCGCCAATTGCGAGCGGACGTCAATCAGCTTGTCCAGCAACAGCCGATCCTGCGGAGTTGCCCGATTACGCAATATGGAGAGGGTGTCAGTCATCGCATCCAGCCCGCGCGCCTTCCGGCGCAGCAGGGTCGTCACCGCTAATGCGAGGGCTTCCGCGTTATCCGGCATTGTGTGCGCATGCATTGACAAGATACGGTTGAACTCGCTCGTAAACCGATTAAGGTAGACCACTTTCTGTCGTTCGGAACCGGCGACCAGAATGCGGTTCAAACTTGACTCTCTGGCTTCGGTTGCACGTTGCTGAAACTCCAACGCCCGGCTTGTGTTTCCCCACGCAAGATAGAAACCCGCCAGCAGGTCGAGCGAATCGGCGACCTCTGGGTGGATTCCCAGCATCTTTTCTCTAATCGTCAGTGAACGCAGAAAGACTGGTTCGGCCTTTGCATAATTGCCTTGAGCGAAGTACGCGGCGCCTAAACCTTTGAACGCCCTGGCAGCAAACGGATGCTCAAGACCCTGCGCTTTCTCCTGGATTACCAAGGCGCGTTGCCAGAAGGATTCAGCCTTTGCAAAATCGCCCTTGCCATGAGCAAGGCCAGCCAGACTGGAAAGCAAATTGGCGATTTCGGAATGTTCCGGACCAAGTTTCTTCTCTTGAATCTGCAAGGCTCGCTCCACGAGTGACTCAGCCTGGACGTATTTTTCCTGATTAAGATAAAGCTTGGAGAGCGCATAAAGCGTCAATCCGACCTCAGTATGCTCGGGGCCGAGCGCCTTTTCTTGAATCATCAGCGCGCGTTGATAAAGCGGCTCGGCGAGCAGATAGTCGCCCTTTTCTTGATAAAGTTCCGCCAAGTCGGTGAGTGTGGTGGCGACGTAACGGTTTTCCGATCCGAGAGTTTTCTCGCGCGCGGCCAGGATGCGCGAGAAAAGCTGCTCGGCTTGCGCGAAGTCCCCTTTTAGAGTGCAGAGTCGTGCCAGATTATTCAGTGACAGGAGCGACTCAGAATGCTCAGGGCCGAGCTTTTTCTCTTTTATGGCATAACTACGTTGAAGAAACGATTCTGCCTGCGTGAAATCTCCCTTTCCGACATACAAGGTCGCGAGGTTATTGAGCGTCTGGGCAAAATCAGGATGGTCAGAGCCGAGTTTCTTCTCGTATACTGCCAAGGCGCGTTGGTAAAGCGTCTCAGCTTGGGCAAAATCATCTCTAGCGCTGTAGAGTCCGGCTAAATTGTTAAGCGAGCTGGCGGTATCTGGGTGCTCAGGGCCAAGCTTTTTCTCGCGTATCGCCAAGGCGCGTTGGTAGAGCGGCTCGGCCTTCTTGTCTGCCCCCATGTTTTTATACAACCCCGCCAACTGATCGAGTGTTAGCGCAACATCCGGATGATCAAGGCTGAGTTTCTTTTCACGAATGTTTAAGGCGCGCAGGAAGAACGGTTCAGCCTGTGCGTAATTCCCTCTCACACGGTAAAGAACCGCGAGGTTATTGATGATCGAAGCCGTGGAAATGTCTTCAGGACCGAGTTGTTTCTCCGCGATGACCAAAGCACGCTGGTAAAACGCCTCCGCTTTGGCCAAGTCTCCCCGGCTGCGATACAAAACTGCCAGGTTGTTGACTATCTCGGCGACATCCATATGGTCAGAACCAAGTTGTTTCTCTTGAATGGCAAGCGCCCGCAAGTATAAAGACTCGGCTTGCGCATAATCCCCCTTTAGTCGGCGTAGCCGCCCGAGTTCATTGAGTGATGCCGCCGTATCAGGATGGTCAAGGCCAAGCAATTTCTCCCGAATGGCTAGCGCACGTCGTTGCAGCGGCTCCGCTTGCGCATATTCGCCTTTGACGCGGTAGAGTTTGCCAAGCTGGTAGAGAGATTGGGCGACATCAGGATGATCTGATCCGACCGCTCTCTCTCGAATTTCCAAAGCTCGTTCGAGCAGCGGACGAGCTTCGTCATACTTACTCGCGTCGTACAATTTAGCGAACTCTGCCGCTAAATCTAGGGCTTCTTGCAGAGACTGCTCCTTCTCAGTAGGAACGCGTAACTCCAGGATATGTACCTGGTAGCGTCCGATTGCTGAACTTTGTTGCTTTGGTTTCACCTCCAGCCGGTGAGTACCGCTTACCTTGGCGATATGCATCACCGCTTCTTGTCCCTGAATTCTAACTTCTCTATCGAACTCTGCTATCTTTTCATTGTTCGGTCCAAAAAGCGTCACCACCACATCAATCCCATGCTGCTCTACCACGACATAGAAATACTGCCCTACCGCCAGCGCGATCTGATATACGTGCGACTGCCCGCCCGCCAACTCCCGCTCAATCGCCTTGCCCACTTCCAGCGTTTGCGGCTCCTGCCCGTGCGCCGCTGGTTGAAACAACACCACGGCGCACAACAACGCCACTCCAAGCCACTTCAAACAACATCCATTACGCATCCACGACAAACTGCTCGGCTGAAACATCGTCACACCTCCATTGCAAAGGGGTTCTGTCTAAAAAAATGAGGTTGCCGCCTGGGTATGCACGGCTTCCAGTCTGCCGTCTTGATGAGACGAACAAGGCCGGAAGAAGCGTCTTTCAGCCTAAGTCGGTCTTACGCCGAGTCTGCACGCTGGAAGCGGTGCGTACCCAGGTTTTACTGCTTAACGACTTTGAACAAATAACTGCGAATCTCTTCGCGCGCGCCACTCGCCTGCACGCCGGTGAGATCAAGCTGGTAGCTGGATGCCTTAAACAAGCTGGCAGGCAAATCAAGCGCGATGCTTTTGACGCCGTCTTTGGCGCGCGCCTGCAACTTGCCGCTGCGCCACAGCGGTTGCGCACCGCCGCGCGGGCGGATTTCGGCGCGATAGCTGGCGTAATCATCGCTCTCAAATTTCACGCGCAACTTCACCCGGTCGGTTGTGGGCCGCAGCTTCAATTGCGCCTCGCCCGCACCACGCACGCCGGGTGTGAGTAACAGAAGGGCGAAGGTTGGCGCGGTTGTCGCTTTCTGCGTTTGTTCAAGCTGGGCGAGCCGCGCGTTGACTTGTTGCAATTGCTGTTTCACCTGCTCGCTTTCCGCGCCCTGTTGCGCTATCTGCGTTTTCAAGGCTTCGGCCTCGCGGGTGAGCGCGGCGCGTTCGGCTTCACGCTGGTCAAGCTGGCGGCGCAGGCGTTGCTGCTCGATCAAGAGCGCGCTGCCCAGCGTCAAAAACAACAACGCTGCCGCCGCTAGACCCCATTGCAACGTCAGATTGGGCACACTGAATACCTCTAACAATGCACGCCACCAGGACGACGGCGCTGTCGAAGGCGCTTGGGTGGCGGCTGCTTCAGTCGTTGTGTTCATCCATGCGTCCGTCGTTGTAGCCAAGGCAGGGTAGGCGCGTGCCGTAAACGCGCTCAGCGACCGGGCGAATTGGACTTTTTCGCGGCGGCGCGGTGTGGCGAGAAAGTAGGTGTTAAACGGCGTAACTTCGTCCGCCGCCAATTCACCGTGGACGTAATCATCAATTAGGTTGTCTTCAGCGCTTTGCAACCGTGCGGCGAAGTCGTCGTCTAGAAAGCTGCGTTCGTCCAACTCTTCGATCTCAGCGGCGGGCAACGTGCCGAGCAGATAGCGGCGCAAGCGTTGTTCATTGATCTGCTGCGTGTTCATTTCCCACACCTCATAGGTATAAGTCGGCGACGCCAAAACCTTTCAGAAAAAATTACGCCGCCACACAAGTCGTGACACAGGTTCTGAGTTTTTCCCGCAAGCGGGAGGTCTTGATGTTGAGCGCATTCGGGGTCAGCCCTAGTTCGCTGGCCAGCGCTTTGCGATTTTCAAGCTTGATCCGCTGTTCGCCGTAATAGTACCGGACGATCAGTTGTTGATCCGGCGGCGCAAGCTGTTGACTGCAACGTTCCAGACAGGCGAGCCGCTGCTCGTGCGCCGCTTGCTCCTCGGTCAGCCCGGCCAGCGCGCGTGGGTCTTCAGCGGGTTGCAGGGCTGGGGCCAGTTCGCTCAACTCTTCAGTGGCCCGGCCCGGTTGGCGCAGCGATTCCTGAAAGACGAAGCGGGCGGTGTTGTAACAAATCTTCGCCGGTTCCGGGTCGTACTCTTTTCCTTCCTGCTCCAACCAGCGCATCACGCGATTGAAGGTTTCGTCGGCCAGGTCTTCGGGGGCCAGGCAGTTTTTGCGTTCGAAGTATTCGATCAGGCGGCGGCGCATCGCTTCGTATTGCTGCCCTTGCGAAGCGCCTGTGCTGTCAAGCCAGCGCAACAATCTTTCCCAGGCCGCAGGCGTAGGAGACCAAACACGCCCGGCGCTTTTGAGAATGGTGGATTGTTCTGGCATCACGCTCATGGCTTGGCACAGCAAAAATGGTTGTTGGTAAACGGCTCAAGCTTGAGAAGTCCTGGCAGTGTTTACCGCATCACGACTCTATCTGTTCAGTAATTGAAATGCGGGGCAGTGGCTGGACACATAAGCGGAATCGTTATACAAGCGACCTGTTGCCGAATTCGCTGGCAGCAATCCCAACACAACGTTACAAGCTCAGTGAGGAATATCCTATGCCGATCACCCGTCTTCGTTTCACCCGGCTTGCTTGGCTGCAAGCGCTTACTTTCGTCTGTTTACTGGCGCTCTTTTGCGCACCGGGCCAAGCCCAAACGCAAACGCAAGCTGTTGGTGAACCGGCGTTGCTATGGCCGTTCAATCAGGTCGAAATTGATCCCGCCAAACGTGCCAAAGCATTGGCCGCGACGCAGGAATACCAGGACAAGGATAAGGAATTGAAAGCCAACACGGCGTTGCCCGCTGCCGAGCGGACAAAACAGATCACCGCCAATTACCACGCCTATCTGAAAAAGATGGAAGGGCTGCTCAGCAAAGATCAGCGCGAAAAGGCCCGCACCATGCTGGTCGAGAAGGACGTGAAAGGCTTGCGCGAGAAACCGGCGTTGCCGCGCTTTTACGATCAACTGGGCTTGAGCGAAGTGCAGGCGGCCAAGGCCAAGGATTTGAATTTGCAGCAGCGCGTCAAAACGCAAACGCTCTATCACAGCGGCAATTATTCGCCCACCGAACGCGCGGAGGAAAGCAAGTACCTGAGTGAAGAGTTCAGCAGGAAATTCAACGACCTGCTGACGGCGGAACAGCGCGCCAAACTGGCCGAGGTGCGCAAGCAAGCCGCCGTGATTGCCGCGATTCAATTGCCGCCGCTCTATCAAAAGCTGAGCTTGAACGGCACGCAGACGGAAAAGATGAAGCAGTTATTGTTCGACACGCAAAATAAAATGGCGGCCTTGAACAAGGATGCCGCACTCACCCCGGAAGCGCGCCAGCAACAGTCCAGCGAACTCAATGCCGAGGCCAACAAAGGCGCCGAAGCGCTCTTGAACAAAGACCAAAAGCTCAAGCTTGATGACCTGCTGCGCGAAGCCAATTACCGCATGCCGCCGTTCTATACGCAGCTCGACCTGACGCCCGAACAGCAAACCAAACTCAAAGAGGCCATTCTCTGGCAAGCCCACGAGGCCGCCCTGCTCAAACTCGACGCCAAGCTGACGCCCGAACAACGGCAGGAACGCCAGCTCAAGCTCAACGCCGGCGTGCAGGAACGCTTCAACGCGTTTATGACGCCGGAGCAACTCACCAAACTCAACACATTGTTGCGCGAGTTGCAGGCCAAGCCGCAAGGGCAGAAACCGCCGGCGCGTTTCTAACGGGTTTTTGCGGCTGCTTGGCAGCCAGGGCTTTTCCATTAGTCCTGCCGGTCATGGCTGGGAACCGGATAAACACGCTTTTCTCACCCGGTGAACCAGGCTCGGTTGAAATTGGAACGCGTTTCCCCGGGCTAAACGAAAGGCGCTGTGACCTGCCATACCCACCTGTCTCAGTGAACTTCAAAAATCCGCTTGCGCGCACTTAGTGTCTTCTATACACTTTGCGCCCAGTGTACCAAGTACACTAAGTCAGACTGACAAACTTCAAACGATGGCAACAGCACGAGGAGGAATTATGAGCAGCACCACCGCAGCGTCGGCCTTCGCGCCCAGCGTCACGCAAAATCCGGGCGGAGTGAAGAGGATTGAAGACTATCTGAGCCTGAGCGAGCAGGAACTTTCCGACCGCATCCAGTCGGCCAAGCGCGCACTCGGCAACCAGGTCGTGATCCTGGGGCATCATTACCAGCGCGACGATGTGGTGTGCCACGCCGATTTCACGGGTGATTCGTTCAAGCTGGCGCAGCAGGCCAACACGCGGCCCGAGGCCGATTACATCGTCTTTTGCGGCGTGCATTTCATGGCCGAATCGGCGGACATACTGAGCGGCGCGCACCAGCAAGTCATCCTGCCCGATCTGGCGGCGGGCTGTTCGATGGCCGACATGGCGCAGATCGAACAGGTCGAAGCGGCGTGGGAGCAAGTGCAGGAGTTAGGCGTCACGTCCATGCTGCCGATCACTTACATGAATTCCTCGGCGGCGATCAAGGCGTTTTGCGGGCGGCACGACGGCGTGGTCTGCACTTCATCCAATGCCGTGCCGCTGTTTGATTGGGCGTTGCGGCAAAGCGAGAAACTGTTCTTCTTCCCCGACGAACATCTGGGCCGCAACACGGGCGTCAAGTTCGGCATCCCGCTCGATCAGATGGTGGTGTGGGATCCGCGCCAACCGCTGGGCGGCAACACGCCGGAGCAAGTGCAAGCGGCCAAGCTGATTTTGTGGAAGGGCTTCTGTTCGGTGCATGGGCGCTTTTTGCCACGCCACGTGGACGACCGGCGCGCCGAACATCCGGGCATCCAAGTGCTGGTGCACCCCGAATGCAAGTACGAAGTCGTCAGCAAGGCCGACCTGAATGGCTCGACCGAATACATCATCAAGACCGTCCGCGAAGCCCCGGCGGGCAGCAAGTGGGCGGTGGGCACGGAATTGAATCTGGTCAACCGGCTGGCGATGCAGCATCCCGACAAGCTGGTCACGCTGCTCGCGCCCGACCTGTGCATGTGCGCGACGATGTTCCGCATCGCGCCGGAGAATTTGGCTTGGTCGTTGGAGAACCTGGCTGCCGGGCATGTCGTCAATCAGATCAAAGTGGATGACGAGACGGCGCGGTGGGCGCGCGTGGCGTTGGATCGGATGTTGCAAATTCAATGATGGCCAATGTCCGGCGAATTGTCAGTTCGCCGGACATTTCACACCAGCACAAAAATTTCCTCTCCCTCCACCTTCACCTCAAAAGTCGCCACGCTCAGTTCACTCACAGCACCGCACTTCCCCGTCTGCAAATCAAAATCGAACAGATGCAACGGGCAAAGCACACGCCCGTCCTCCACAAAGCCTGCGGCGAGCGCGCCGCCGCGATGCGGGCAGCGATTGTCGAGCGCATAAAACGTACCCGCGCGATTGAAAAGGGCGATCTCGTGCGTCCCGATTTGGAATACCTTGCCGAATTGCGGCGGGATTTCGCTGACCGTGGCGACGCGCTGGAATTGTTTTTCATCCTTCATACGCGGCGGATTATGCCGAAGCCATATCGGCAACTCAAAGACGGGCTGCAAGCATTGCCAAAATCCGGCTGCACCGGCAAAATGCCGCTCGCAAATCCAAAGTCGGATGAGAGTCAGCAAGAGCCGAAACTACCCAGCAGGCTTTGGCGTTTGCGCCAACTCGGCGAAGGGGCGCGGTCATGCCATTGATTGCGTATCCTTGCCAGCTCATTCAATTCACGGAGGAAATCACAAATGAAAAGAATTACCTTTTGGTTAAGCTGTATCACGTTACTGGCAGTGCTGGCGTTCAACGTCACGGCGCAGGACATGCAGAAAAAGCCTGAAGCCAAACCTAAAGCCGCCAAAACCAAAGCGGCAATGCCTACCAGCGATGACGAAATACTTAAATGCATCGAAGAGAAGTTCGCCAATGCGCCAAGTCTAAAGGACAAGAAGCCTAGTGTGAGAGTCATTGGCGGCGTTGCCACCATCACCGGTGAAGCGAAGAACGGCGGCGCGAAAGGCGCGGCCACACGCATTGCAAAAAGCTGCGGAGCGAAAGCGATCAAGAACGAAATGCCCGTCGCCGCCAAAGCGAAAAAACCAGCCTAGTTGAAATGGGATTTTGCAGTACTGACAGGTTGAAGAAAGCGGTGGGGAACGTCGTTGCGACTCTGACGACGTTCCCCATTTTTTGTCCGAGAGGACGACACGAGCGGTACAGGCGGGAGTGTTGGGGGAGGGCGTTGGTCAGTCCGGTCAAAGAGAACCGGTCTGAGCCATAGGGTGCTGCTCAAGGAGATGGTGCATGACCGTGAGCAGCGCAGAGAAATCTGTGGGCTTGCGCAGGAACGCATTCAATTGCGCATACTCGTGGCGCGCGCGCTCTGCTTCAGCCTCGTTTTCTGAATCTTCCGGTTCATAAGCCGAACAACCGACAATCGGGACGCGCTCTAAACCGGCGAGCTTGCGAATCCGGCGGGCCGCCGCCAAACCATCCAGACGCGGCAAAACAAGATCCATCAAAACCAGATCGGGTTGCGTTTGCGCCGCCAAACTCACCGCCTCTTCGCCATCGAACGCCATCACCGTTTGGAAGCCCGCGCCGCGCAACAGAATGCCGAGCACGGCCTGAATACCGGCGTTATCGTCGGCAATCAAAACTAAATTTCCAGCTTGCCCAGCTTGCTTGTTGTGCTCTCTTGCAGCCATTGTTTTATTACCGCGTGGACTTATCCCACTGGCTCAAAGAGATTGCCGGGCCTATCCGTTTCCAGTCAAGAAATCGTCGCTCACCCCAGCAACGGTTTTTGCTTTCATTCGCCTTTGGCATCCCTACCTCAAATGCGAATCATTGCGTCCCGTCTGAAAACCGATAGACCCGCACAACTTTTGCTGTAACGTCAAACTCAACTTTTGTTATTCAAGCTCACCTGTTTTTTGCGCACGACCCCTGCGCCACACCCACCACCAACTACTCGTTGACTGACGGCATACACAATGGCAACCAGTGTGCCATTGGGCTGGCACTGCGGTATGGCTTTGTTAGGGCAGGCGGTAAAGACCCGGCGGAAAATGCGCAGCATGCCTGTTTTTATTGATTTATTTGCGCTTTCAGCTAACTGGCAAAAAGACCTGTGCGCGGCGTTAACCGTAAGCCATGCCAAGGTGCGGCGGGCCGTCATGCAAAGGCAAAACTTTACCTTTCTACACGCTGGGCGTGTATTTGTTACAGCCTTATGTTTATCGCCTGAGTTTCACTGCGTTCGTCCGGGCTTTACCTGTGTTGCTTTTACCGGGTCTGCTTCCGGTTCGCCCAAACGCGGCAGGGTATTGTAGGATTCGGCCCGCCTTAAAAACCATCTCCGAAAGGGAAGTACACCAGTTATGCGACAGGACGAACTACTGCAAATTATTCAAGAAGACTTCGGCGCGAACGCCAGCTATGTCGAAGACATTCTCCGGCAATTTCAAACCAACCCGCGTTCGGTGGACGAGGAGTGGCACGCGTATTTCCACGAACTGTTGAACGGCGCGAATGGCGGCGGCAACGGCGTGGCCGTGGCGGCGGCGGCAACTGCCACACCTGCCACTAGGCAAACCGTCGCGGCTCCGCAGCCTGTGGCCGAAGCCAAACCCACCGCCGCGCCTGTGACAGATACGGCCGAGCGCCTGCAAATTCGCGGCCCGGCGTTGAAGATCGTCGAAAACATGGACGCGAGTTTGAGCGTGCCCATCGCCACCTCGGTGCGCCAGATTCAGATCAAGCTGCTCGATGAAAACCGCCGTTGGGTCAATCGCCATTTGGAAGCGCAGGGCAAAGGCAAAACCTCGTACACGCACCTCATCGCCTGGGCCATGATTAAGGCGCTGGCCAAGTATCCGCAGATGAATGACGGTTACGAAACGCAGGACGGCGCATCGCTGCGCGTCAAACGTCCCGATGTGAATTTGGGCGTGGCGGTGGATGTGCAAAAGAAAGACGGTTCGCGCACGCTGCTGGTGCCGAATGTCAAAAGTGCGAACCGCATGAATTTCATCGAGTTTTTCAAAACCTATCAGGACGTCATCAAACGCGCGCGCGACGGCAAACTGGCTGTGGCCGATTTTCAGGGCACGACGATTTCGCTGACCAATCCCGGCACGCTCGGCACCTCGGCTTCCAGTCCGCGTTTGATGGCCGGACAGGGCGCGATCATTGCCAGCGGCGCGATTGAATATCCGCCCGAATACGCCGCGATGACCGATGCGGCGCTCTCGCAATTGGGCATCAGCAAAGTCGTCACGCTGACTTCGACCTACGACCACCGCATCATTCAGGGCGCTGAGAGCGGAATGTTTTTGGCCTACGTGCATGAGTTGCTGATGGGCCAGCACAATTTTTACGACGACCTCTTTGCCGACTTGGGTATCACCTACAAACCGCTGCGCTGGTCGAAGGATTACAACCCGATCCTGTTCGGCGTTGACCGCGAACGCGAGATGGTCAAGAAACAGGCGCGCATCTTCGAGTTCATCAACGCCTATCGCGTGCGCGGCCACCTGATCGCCGACATTGATCCGCTGAATCTGATCTCGATGCACGAACATCTCGAACTGGAAGCCGAAACTTACGGCCTTTCGATTTGGGATTTGGATCGCACCTTTTTCACCGGCGGCTTGGGCGGCAAGGACGAAGCCAGCTTCCGCGAAATCTGGGCGATGGCGGTGCGGTTTTATTGCAGCACGGTCGGCGTCGAGAGCCGCCACATCACCAGCCGCGAACAGAAACAGTGGATCATCGGCGCGGTCGAACGCGACCCCGAACCGCTCGCGCCCGAAGTCAAAAAGCAATTGCTGCGCAGTCTTGTCGCTGCCGAACAGTTCGAGAAATTCCTGCACACCAAATTCCTGGGCCAGAAACGCTTCTCGCTCGAAGGTTGCGAAACCATCATCCCCATGCTGGATCAAATCATCACCGGCGCGGCGGAACGCGGCATTGATGAAGTCGTGTTTGGCATGGCGCATCGCGGGCGTTTGACCGTGCTGGCCAACATCATCGGCAATTTCAGCGAACGTCTGTTCACCATCTTTGAAGGCTCAGTGCATCCGAACTTCCCGGCGGACAGCGGCGATGTGAAATACCATCAGGGCGCGATGGCCGAACGCGAAGTCGGCGACAAGACGATCAAACTCACGCTCGCGCCCAACCCCAGCCATCTGGAAGCCGTCAACCCCGTCGTCGAAGGCATGGTGCGCGCCAAGCAGGACGTGTTTTTGGCGGGCAGCAGCCGCGAAGAAGCGCGCGGCCGCATCCTGCCCGTGTTGTTGCACGGCGATGCCGCCTTCATCGGCCAAGGCGTCGTGATGGAAACGCTCAATCTGGCCGACCTCAAAGGCTATCGCACGGGCGGCACCATTCACATCATCATCAACAACCAGATCGGTTTCACGACTTCGCCCGAATCGAGCCGCTCGTCGCTCTATTCGAGCGACGCGGCGAAGATGACGCAACTGCCGATCTTCCACGTCAATTGCGACGATGTGGAAGCCGCGCACCGCACGATTCAACTCGCGCTCGAATGGCGGCAGAAATTCCGCAAAGACATTGTGATTGACCTGATTGGCTTCCGCCGCCACGGCCACAACGAAGGCGACGAACCCAGCTACACACAGCCGCTGATGTACCAGCGCGTCAAAGAGCACCCCGGCGTGCGCGAGTTGTATTCGCGTCAATTGATCCGTGAAGGCGTGCTCACGGCGGAAGAGGTGCAGCAGATGATCGAAGAGCGCTGGCGGCGTTATGAAAACGCGCTGATTGGGGCAAAGGAGATTGTCGCGCGTTTGAAAGGCGTCACGGCATTGCCCGCGCCCGAACCGGAAGAAGACGCTTCTGACGTGCTGGAAACGGGCGTCGCGGCGAATGTGCTCGCGCAGATTTCGCAAACGCTCAGCGTCATTCCGCCCGGCTTCAATTTGAATCCCAAGATGGTCGGTCAGATGTCGCGCCGCGCCAAGATGGGCAGCGGCGAAACGCCGATTGACTGGGGCTTCGGCGAAAGTTTGGCTTTCGGTTCGCTGGCGCTCGAAGGCACGACCGTGCGCTTGTCTGGCGAAGATGTCGGACGCGGCACCTTCAGCCAGCGCCACGCGATCATGTACGACACGCGCACCGGCCAGCCCTGGACGCCACTGGAATCGCTGGCCAGCAACGGCACACGCTTCGAGGTCTTTGACAGTTCGCTGTCCGAATTCGGCGTGCTCGGTTATGAATACGGCTATGCGGTTATCGCGCGCGACGCCCTGACGATGTGGGAAGCGCAGTTCGGCGATTTCGCCAACGGCGCCCAGGTCATCATTGACCAATTCATCGCGCCCGGCGAAGACAAGTGGAAGCAGACCAGCCGCCTGGTCATGCTCTTGCCGCACGGTTACGAAGGCCAGGGCCCCGAACATTCCAGCGCGCGCCTCGAACGCTATTTGCAACTCTGCGCCGAAAGCAACATGCAGGTTTGCTATCCGACCACGCCCGCCCAGTACTTTCACATGCTGCGGCGACAGGTCAAACAAACTGCCGAGCGCCCGCTGATCGTGATGACGCCCAAAAGCCTGCTGCGCCTGCCGCAAGCTGTTTCTTCACTCGATCAATTTACCACGGGCGGATTTTTACCTGTCATCGGCGACACGGTTGCGCCCGCCGCCGTTGAGCGCGTGCTGATCTGCAGCGGCAAGGTCTATTACGACCTGCACACCGAACGCGAAAAACGCGGCGACAACCGCACTGCCATCCTGCGGCTGGAACAGTTCTACCCTTTCCCGCAAACGCTGTTGCAACGCTGGCTGGCGCATTACGGCCAGAGCCGCCAGCTTTTCTGGGTGCAGGAAGAGCCCCGCAACATGGGCGGCTGGTGGTTTATGCGCTCGCGGCTCGAAGCGTTGACGCGCGCCGGACAGGAACTGCGCTACGTCGGGCGCACGGCCAGCGCGAGTCCGGCGACCGGTTCGTATACGTTGCATGGATTGGAGCAGCAGGAGTTTTTGCGGGAGGCGCTGGGTTTGTAATTGGCTCCAATGAAGGGCGAAACTATTGCAACGATGGACAAGGATGAATTCGCCGCTTTGCTCGAGTACTTCATCGAGCGCGGCGAAGACCGCGTGACACCGCAAACATTTTTCCAAGTGATGGCGGATGTCGCCGCCCAGCGCAACCAACACGCAGCGGAATTGCCGGTTGAGACGCCCTCTCGGCTTGGCCGTTCAATTTGCCGAACCGTATAATCGCCGCGCCCGCAGCTTCGAGCTGCAAGGAGGAACGCAATGATGCCAATCAAAATTGATGAAGTGGTACGCGACATTCACGCGCTCGACGCCGACCTGGAGAATTATGAGCGCAAGTACGGCGTTCTTTCCGAAACGTTTTACGAAGCCTACAGCGCGGGCGAAGAACCGGCGGACGACGCCTGGGTACTGGATTGGAGCGATTAGGCGGGGGCTTATGAAATCTGGCTGCAGCGTCGTCAGCAGTATCAAGACCTGATGCGCAATTTGATCGCGCAAACCACGCTCTCCGAAGTCCTGAAACGAGCCGCACGCCGTGAACCACTTGAACTCGCTCACTTGAATACGAGGAGATACTTTTATGATCGCAGATGTGCAGGAACTTTATCAGCAAACGGTGCGCCCGCTGCCTACGGCGGAGCGGTTGACGCTAGCCGCATTGATTCTCAATGACCTTTCGCAAAGCGAACCGGCGGAGCCGCCGCCAGCACGCAAAGGCGACCTCCGCAAGTTTTTCGGCGCCTGGAAAGACGGCGCGGCGAACGGTTCGGACAACGAACAAATTGACCGCGACTTGGCGCGTGCTTGACGCAATGCTTGATAGCATTGCGTTATTGCGTCGTCGCGCTAACCCGCAGGATCAAGCCTTGCTTGAGCAATTGAAAGCCGTCAATATGCAGCTTGCCCACTTCGTCCTCAATAATTTGCAAGAAACGACCCCAGCAGAGCATAAAAAACAGATCGTGGTGCTTGAAGCGCAGAAGGAAAAGCTTGAAGCCTCTATCGCCTCCCGCAGTGTCGAGTTCCGTGTGCAATCGCAACCGATCACGTTTGAAGCCGTTCAAGCCGCAATTCCAGCTAACACCACACTGATAGAGTTCACTATCTATCGGCACGAAGACAAAGCCCACTACGCGGCATACGTACTCCGGCAGAAGGGTAGCATTCAATGGATCAAGCTGGGCGAGGCGGATGCAATAGACAAAGCCATTTTTGGCTGGCGGCAGGCGCTTCGCAATCGTGATCGTGCGGATGTCAAACAGATGGCTCGCGCTGTAGACAAGTTAGTGATGCAACCGGTACGGCAACTGCTTGGCGAGACCAAGCGCGTCTTGCTTTCACCTGATGGCGCGCTCAACCTTGTACCGTTCGCTGCGCTGGTGGATGAGGAGAATCGCTATCTGGTGGAAAGTTATGAGTTCAGCTACCTGACCAGCGGGCGCGACCTGCTGCGGTTGCAGGTCAACCAGGATAGCAAACAGGAAAACGGACAAGCAGCAATGGTCGTCGCCAACCCCGACTTCGGCGAAGAGGCGAAAGACGGCAAGGCGCAGGAGCGCCTCTTGAAATTGACGTATCGCCCCGGCACGAAGGCCGCCACCGGCGAAGGGGCAGTGCTGGCGGGCTACTACTTCCCGCCGCTGCCCGGCACGGCGGAGGAAGCACAGGCGCTCAAGGCTATCGTGGGCGATGCGACCATGCTCTTGCAGACGCAAGCGACTGAAGCCGCGCTCAAACGCCTGAACCGCCCGCGCATTTTGCACATCGCTACGCACGGCTTCTTTCTCGAAAATCAATCACCTCCAACCAATGAAGGACGGGGGCTGAAGTTGATGCAATTGGGCGGCGCGGAACCAATGGCCGGGCGCATTGAAAACCCGCTGCTGCGGTCGGGCTTGGCGTTGGCGGGGGCGAATTTGCGCAAGGGCAATGATGAAGACGACGGCATTTTGACGGCGCAAGAGGCTGCCGGGCTGAATCTGTGGGGAACGAAGCTGGTCGTGCTGTCGGCTTGCGACACTGGCGTCGGCGAGGTGAAGACGGGCGAGGGCGTTTACGGCTTGCGGCGCGCGCTGGTGCTGGCCGGATCAGAGACGCAGGTGATGAGCTTGTGGCCAGTCTCGGATAAAGGCACGCGCGACCTGATGATCGAGTATTACCAGGCGCTGCAAAAAGGCGGAGGGCGCAGCGCAGCCTTGCGCGAGGTGCAACTGCGGCTGCTCAAGCGTCCAGACCGCGAGCATCCATACTACTGGGCAAGCTTCATCCAGTCGGGTGAGTGGGCGAATTTGCAGGGCAAGAGAGACTGACAAGCGACGCGGCAGGAACAGCCTGAGACGAGAATCGGGAAGCAAACGGATTGCGCATTTCGTGAGTGAGCGATTAGACTGGGCCCCGTTTTACACCACCAATAACCACAAGGAGAATTAAACCGACGATGGCCGTTACGAACGAGCACGCCGATATCACTGCGTTGAGTACGGGCCTGGCCGAAGTGCGCCGCCAATTGACCGGCGAGGTGAAGCTGCGGCAAGCCGTGCTCAAGCCGTTGGATGGGGCTTTGCGCGCGTTGAAAGACCCGCACAAGAACGCCGTCGCCTTGCACGAGGCGGCGCTCCTGCTCGAAGCGCCGCCCGCCGAATTGGCCTTGCCGAACAGTTACGGCAAGCTGGTCAAGCAGACGCGCGGCGTGGCGGATGAAAACCTGGCGGAGTTGGAGTTCACCTTTGCCCGCGATTTGCGCGCGGCGTTTGAAGAAGCGGGCGTCAAGCTGGCCGGGCCGCCGACCGAATTGATCGCCGACCTCTTTGTCATCAAACCCGACCTGCGCAAGAAACAGGTGCAGATCACCTTCTCGCGCCAGCCTGTGGCGAAGGGCGCGGTCAAGCTGGATGTGGAGCGCGTCGTGGCGGCCTACCAACGCGCGCGCAAGGAGATTTGCGAGCGCCGGGTGGATTACGACGCCTTGTTGGGCGAGTTGTTCGAGGCTTATACGCGCATGCTCAAATTAAATGGGAAACAGGTGGGTTGGCGCGCGGGCCTGGTGGATTGTTACCGCGAGTTGGTGTTGGTGCGGCAACCGCTCGGCTTCCGCCGGACGCCGTCGAAGTCGAGCTTCGTGGACTATCCGAAGACGCTGTTCGCCTACGACATGCTGCAACTGCGGCGCGGCCATAGCCTGGTCTATGAAGGACACCGGCTCAACCTCGGCACGGCAACGATTGATGTCGGCTCCGACACGACGAAGGCGATGTTTCTGGCGACCGGGGCAAACGAGGGAGCATTTATCAAGGACTTGTATTTCGCTGCGGAGAAATAGAGTAATGACACTGACACAGCAGGAAGCGCAGCACATCGTGCGCAAGCTTGGGGAATCGGGCATCCCGCCCACGCGCGGGCTTGAGGCCTATACCGTCGGGATGGATTCGGTGCTGGGGACGCTCGAAAGCGAGTATTTGAAGGGCTATTTGCGCGACGGCGGATCGAGCTTCAAGTTAGTCGTCGGCGAATACGGCAGCGGCAAATCGCATTTCCTTTTCCGGCTGCGCGATCTGGCTTGGGAGAACGGTTACGTCGTCAGCCGCACCGAACTCAGCCCGAAAGAATGCCCGTATGACA
>JANOWX010000064.1:0-1540 GCA_031418175.1 Acidobacteriota bacterium
CAAACTGACGTACTTTTTGTCGCGCACGTACACGGCCAGCACACGCGCGTTGTTGCCAAAGCCGCGCGGGTGCGGGATGGAATTGCTGTTGATGTCCAGCACGCCCGCGTCCGAAGCGATAATGGTGAAGGGCTGTTTGAAAATCTTCGCGATGTCCTGTTCGGACATTTTTTGCAGCACGACCTGCGCGCCGCCCGCCAACTGGATGTCAATCGCCTGTTCGGCTTGGGCCTCGGCGGCAACTGAGTTGCGTTTGAGCTTGGCGATTTCGGCCAGGTTCTTGCCGTTGATGCTCTGATCTGCTTGATGATTGGCGATGTAAACGAAGGACAAATCTTTGAAGCCCTGCTTGGCGGCGTTGGCGAGGATTTCTTTGTTGACGCGCGCGCGCGTGGCGCGGTCTTCCAGCCGTTTGCGTGTCTCGTCGCGTCCGCCCTCAAACACCCAGGACGGAAAGAGGATGCCAATGCCGGTGCTGCCCGCCGGATAAACGTACTGGTCAACCGTGACCTGCTGACCGCGTGCGCGGGCATCGGCGACCAGCTTGGTGGTGAGCGCGCTCGCGCCCCAGCGGTTCTTGCTGGAAATTTTGAAGTGCGAGATTTCAACGGGACAGCCCGCCAGTTGGCCGATAGCGAGGGTCTCGTTGATGGCGGCTTCGACCTGCGCGCCTTCGTCACGCATGTGCGAGGCATAGACGCCGCCCGAACGCGCCGCGACTTTGGCCATTTCCGCGATCTCATCCGTTTTGGCGTAAGTGCCGGGGATGTATTCCAATCCAGTTGAGAAACCCACCGCGCCATCGCGCATCGCTTGTTCGACCAAACCGCGCATCTTGTTCAACTCTTCCAGCGTGGGCGGGCGGTTGAAATCTCCATTCATCCCCGCGCGGCGCACGGTGTTGTGGCCGTAGAGCGAGGCGACGTTGAGCGAGACGCCCAGCTTTTCCAACTGCGCGAACCAATCGCCCATGCTCAATTCCGAGCTGCCGCAATTGCCCGTGACCACCGAGGTCACGCCCATATGCAGGAAGTTTTCGGCTTGCGGCGAACGCGTGATGCTGCCTTCGATATGCGTGTGCACGTCAATGAAGCCGGGTGCAACGATCAGTCCTTTGGCGTCAATGGCGCGTGCCGCACGCGCTGGATCGAGCTTGCCGATTGCCGCGATACGACTATCTTTGATTGCCAAATCAGCCTGCACCCACGGATTGCCCGTGCCGTCCACCACACGCCCATTGGCGATCAGCAAATCGAATTCGGGCGCGGCGGAGGTCGCGCGCGTTACCGGCAAACTTGTCAGCGTGATGACCAGCAAAAATACAGCGGAAGCGATGCGCATGATTTCTCTCCTCAAAGTTGAACGCGATGAATACCACCACAACGATGCCCTGCGCCAATCATACTCGACCGACTGCAAACGCCAAATTTTTCGCCGCGCTTTTTCCACCTGGGTGGACGTCAAAGTTTTGTAGCCGCGTTGTGACGCCATGAGCTACACGTATCCCTGCGGCGGCGCAGCCTGTGGAGTGCTGCGGCTC
>JANOWX010000065.1:0-3281 GCA_031418175.1 Acidobacteriota bacterium
CTGGCGGGGCGTGGCTGACGAAAATAGTCGCGTTGAGTCTCAGTCCGGCGCCCCTGCCGGGGCGCGGGTGTCTCACCCGACGGTTCCGGTGGTTGCGGCTTCGCCTCCACCACCGGCTAATTTCCGCCGTGCCTCCGGCACACAGCAGGGTGTCAACCATTCTTGCAATCCTTCGTCTGCGTAACATCAGTTAAAAATACTAAGACTAACGAGATTGCCGCAATTGCTGTAGTACTTCGTCAACTTGAAATTGAGGGGCACCAGAACCAGGGCAACCGCCAACGTAGGGGCTTGCTGACGGCTGGCCACTGTGGGTTTTCGTTGCGACGCCACCACCGGCTTCCCAACGCTGTTAACAAAAGCAAAGCGCTGTTGGCTAAGGCCGGTGCCCAAACACGATTGAAAGCGAACTTGGGCAAATTCAGCTTGAATCGCATCCACCAGCCGTCACCAACTGGCGAATGTGCCGAAGCCCGAACGCTGACGAAATCGTAAATCGCTTTGAAGGCCAGTCAATTCCTGTACTTCAAGCGCACAAAAATCGCAGGCGGCCAGGTGATTGTCGGCAATCTCGCGCTCGACTTCGCCCAGTTTGTTCGCCACATACCCGGCCAACTGCTCAAATTCCAGGTGCGCAGGCGTCCATTCGATTGTGTCGCTCAAGTGCATTGCGTGGTTTCGCAACTCATTCAGCCCGTCCCGGCAAACCGCGCATTCGGCCAGATGCGCAAACACTTCCGCTAACTGGCGGGACGGCGGCCGCTGCGCCAGCTTGCGTGAAATCAAAGCGGTTTGCTCTTGTGCTGATAAATGCGCGGACATCAAATTCCGTTGGCAGCCGTTGCGGCCGCCTTGTTCAATCGCCCGTCCTTTGGCAACGGATAAAGACGGGCAAGTGTTCACGATATTGAAAGCGCCGTAGCTTTTTACCCATGCTCAGAATTTCAAATCGTTCAACCGGCGCCACAAACGCTCGCGCGCTGACCGGCGCAGATTAATCACTTGCTGGCGCGTCAGCCCCAAGCGCGTCGCAAGCGTCAAATCATCCAGCGGCAAGTGCGGCCACAAAGCAGCTAACTCCGCTTCATCCAGCGCCAAGGCCGCCGCCAGTTGCGCAAACGTTGCAACGCCGGTAAAGACGAATAAGTCGGTCGCGCTGCCGCCGCCTTCGTCGCGTAAGTTGAGCAGCAAAGCCGCGCAATGACGTGGGGACATTTGGCAAACCTCTTCCCAGAGCCTGGCCAAATAACGGCGCTGCGTCAGCGTATCGGTCAGCGTCACCGCCAGATCAGGCCCGGCTACGGCCAGTTCTGGCAACCAGGAGTCTGGGCCGGAATCTTTGCTTTGCGATTCATTCAGCGGGGCGTGGTCTTTAATGCCGCAGATGGCGGCGGTCAGGCTGACCAGTTCATCCAGTTCGATTGGTTGCTCAAGGTGTGTGAAGACGGCGCGCGCGATCGCACTCAAGCCTGCTGCATCAGGCTTGGCGGATAAGTGGCGCGCCGCCGCAAACGACTGCGGGTCATCCAACAGAGCGGCCAATTTGGACTGGCTGCGCGTTGCGACCGGCAGGTTTCGCTCTTGCCAGTGAGTCAGGCCGGTCAGCCACTGGCCACGCACGGTTTGCCAGATGGCGAATTCGTTGTGCCGGCCGAGCAGAAAGCGCAGCTTGTGTTTCAGGCTATGGCGTTTGGGATATTTGCGCCGCAGGTATTCGTAACAGGCGCGGTAAGCGGTGACCGCGACATAGCTGCGCAAATTCCGAATTCCCTGTTTTGCCGGGTCGGCGCGTAATTCGCGCAACCGTGTCAGCAGGTGCACGCGGATGTCGCTGCAAACATCTTCGCTCTCGCTGGCCTGTGACGCAGACGAAACTCGCCCGGCCGCGTCGAAAAAGACGCGGAACTGATAGCCGACAATCTCGCGGATTAACGGCTCTACTTGTTCTTGCATCAACCGCTCAAGGATGGCTGTTGCCTGGTGTTCGGTCGCCGCCTCGAGCCAATACTGAAGTTCGCTATCAACGATCTGCGCATTTTCCGTCATCTGCGCATGCTCCAAACCCGCGCCTGTTTTCTTGCCAACAAAGCTCTCCGCCTTTGCGTGCCCGCGCGGCGTTGCGGCCAAACCAATGGGGCAACACTGCGGGCGCCGCGCTATTCGCAATCGAAAACCCGGCCAAGATAATGCAAGTCGGCGCTGCGTGGTTGAAGAATATTTTTTCGCGCCCTGCCAATATCTTCCGGCACTGCCCTCAAACAGTTTCACCGCAAAACAAGTTGACTTGTGTAGGCGGTCTCATCAACAGCCCACCAAAAAGAAAACGGACAGGAATTGCGCGAATGCCGGGCCTTGGCAAGCGAAACGGCCCCAAACATTCTGCCCAATCCTGTCCGTTGTTTGCGTTGTGTGGCGAATCGCGTTTGGCGCTTCGCCTACAGCTTCAACAAGCTGAGATTGCCGGAAATCGAAGACATTTTGACGCGCCGCGCACCGCTGCCGAGGCGGCCCCGCGCACTGCGGCCTGGCCCGTATTCTTTCTTCTCGATTTGAATCGGAAAATCGCTGCGCAATTCGCCGCTTAGGGCCGACATCTCGACATCAGCATCCAGATTACCGGGCACGCGCACGGTCACGTTGCCGCTGACCGAACCGAAATCCATGTTGCCGGTATTGTCCAGCCGCACAATCTCGACCTGCACGTTGCCGCTGGTGGATTTGGCATTGACCGTCCCGGCGACTTCACCGACTTCGACATTGCCGCTGACCGAATTGGCGGTGACATTGCCCGCCGCGCCTTTGATGTGGACGTTGCCGCTGACTGATTTGGCGCGCAATTCGCCGGTGACATTCGAGATTTCGACATCGCCGCTGATGCTGCTGAAACTATCGAAGCGGTAGGCAATGCGGCGCGGCACCTTCACCTCAAAATTCACGCTGACGTTGCAATTGCAATGTTCGGGGTAACGGTCGCGCACTTCGACGCGGTTGCTGGTGCTGTTGTCTTCGATGGTGACCAGGTCGCGGTCGCGGCCCTTCTTGGTGGCGCTGACGACGATCACTTCGCCATCATAGCCAGTCACGGTGACATTGCCGGAGAGCGCGCGGATGTTGACCACGCCGTCCGGCCCGAGTTGATAAGTCTGTTGAAAATCCTGCGCGCTGACGCCCAACGTCATAGTGGCCAGCCAAAGAGTTGCGCGCACGGTGAAACGCAAAGGGGTTAATTTCATAAACGAATTCCTTTCCAGCTTGGTTATAGCGGTTTGC
This sequence comes from Acidobacteriota bacterium, assembly GCA_031418175.1. Classification (GTDB taxonomy): domain Bacteria; phylum Acidobacteriota; class Blastocatellia; order RBC074; family RBC074; genus JACPYM01. The sequence goes on from JANOWX010000065.1 coordinate 3,271, forward strand.
AAGTGCGTGCG
>JANOWX010000066.1:0-1668 GCA_031418175.1 Acidobacteriota bacterium
CCCTCACGGTCGGGCTACTGACACGCTCAGCAGTCGAAAACATGCAAGACCCCTTCCCCGAACCCGTCGCACTCGAAATCACCGATGTCTTCGATTTGCATTCCATCCCGCCCAAACAGGTCAAAGCCGTCGTCGAGGAATATCTGCACCAAGCTCACGCGCGCGGCTTCCCTGTCGTCCGCCTGATTCATGGCAAAGGACGCGGCACACAACGCGCAATGGTGCGCGCCATCCTGAGCCGCACGCCCTTCGTCATCGAATACCACGACGCACCGCCCGCAGCCGGTGGCTGGGGCGCGACGATTGCCGAATTGGATGTCCGCCCACTTGTGACGGCGCGTGCGCAACGCTAAGATTCGGCCCCTTAAGAAACCATCCACCAAAAGGACACTGAATCTTGAATCGTTTTGAACCCACTTCCCTGCTGGCAAAACTGGCGCTGCTGTTGTTGCTCGGCCTGCCCGCGCTTGCTTGCAAAACAACGGCGCCCAAAGCGCCAGCCAATGATGCGCTCGACGCCTTGCTCGACGACAAGAGTTACGCGGCCATCGCGCCGGGCAGCTTTCTGATGGGTTCGCCCGAAACCGAAAAGACCACCGATGACCTCGAACTGCGCGAACGCCCGCAACACCGCGTGACCATCAGCAAAGGCTTCGAGTTGGGCAAATACGAAGTCACGCAGGCGCAATGGGAAGCCGTGATGGGCGCGAATCCCAGTCAATACAAAGGCGCCAAGCTGCCCATCGAAAACGTTTCTTGGGACGACGTGCAACTCTTTCTCGAACGCCTGGCGCCGCTCGACGACAAGCATGTTTACCGGCTGCCCACCGAGGCCGAATGGGAATACGCCTGCCGCGCCGGCAGCAACGGCGATTTCGCGGGCCAGGAATTCAACGAAGAGGCAGAACGCGAGCGCGAGCAAAAAGCCGAACGCGAACGCGCGAAGGCAGAACGCGAACGCGCCAAAACGAAAGTGAAAGCCCCGCGCCCACAAGCAAACGCTGAGATATTCCCAAAGCCCAAGTCGCCCGCCGAACTGGCGCGCGAAAAATACTTTGAAACGCCGGCCTATTACGACCCGCTGCTCAAGCTCGGCTGGTTCGCCGTTAACGCGCAAAAACGCACGCATCCCGGCGGCGAAAAACAGCCCAACGCCTGGGGTCTTTACGATCTGCACGGCAACGTCTGGGAATGGTGCGCCGATTGGTACGACGCGAACTACTACCGCACCGGCGCGGCCACCGATCCGCCCGGCCCGCCCACGGGCGCCTACCGCGTCAATCGCGGCGGCAGTTGGCAAGTGCCCGCGCGCCTGTGCCGCGCGTCCCTGCGCGGCTACGATTTGCCGACGCTGCGCACTGCGCTGATCGGCTTCCGGCTGTTGCGCCGGTCGAAATAAAACGTGTCAGTAGCCCGACCGTGAGAGAGGGCTTGGATTCGCAAGCCAGCCCTCGCTCACGGTCGGGCTACTGACACACCAACAGGAATAAAACTTTTATGCTGAACTTACCGCCCTTCAAAAACGAAACGTACCGCGACTTTTCTGACGAACGAAACGCGCAGGCCATGCTCAAAGGCCTTGAACTGGTCGAGTCCCAACTGGGCCGCACCTACCCGCTGGTCATCGGCGGCGCGCACATCGAGACCGGCGACCTGCTCGACTCGGTC
>JANOWX010000067.1:0-9026 GCA_031418175.1 Acidobacteriota bacterium
CCCTGCTTTTGTTTGGGGTTGGGTTCACCCCCCCCCCCCCCCCCCCCCCCCCCCCCGGGGGCGCCTCCCACCCCCCCCCCACCACAATGTGCAATCCGCACTCCGCATTCCGCATTCAACCTGCAACCGGCACCTCACCGCCGCCGACCGGCAACCGGCTACCGACTACCGCTTCAGCCTCGCGTTCATAACCGCGCGCTAAAATGTGCAACGCCGTCGCCAGCGCCGCAATCTCGTAGATCAATTCCAAATCATAGCGGCTGACAAAAAAGCCCGACACCATAAACCCGATCAGCGCGACCTGCATTCCGTGCGTATACCCAATCAGCGGCGAAGCGGGCGCGTGCCTGCGCAACACACCGCGCGCGCGCCACAAGCGAAAATAGGTGAAGCCGAGCAAGCCCAGAAACAACAGCAACGCGGGCGGCCCCGCATCCGCACCCAGTTGGAAAAATGAATTGTGCGCCACACGCGCATCCCGTGGGTCGCCATAACGTCCGTACACTTCCATCAAGTTGCGCGCGCCCACGCCTGTGAAGGGATAATCGCGCATCACCTGCATGGATACGCCCCAGGCGCGCAAACGTTGTTGCGCTGACGAATCGCTTTCGCGCGCGGTTTGAATCGTGCCGAGCCGGTCGGTGACGACGTCGGGCGCGAATGCCAGCACAGCGGCAATCGCCAGTGGCGCGGCAATCAAACCGGTGATCTTGTATTTCGAGCGGAAACCCAACACCACCGCCACTGTGCATACGCCTAAAAATCCGCCGCGCGAACGCGTGAAAAACACGACGACGAAACTCATCAGCGACAGCCCATAACAACCCGTTTTCAACCACCATTCCTCGGCGCTGCGCGCGGCGTAATACAACATCGGCGTGATCATCACCAGCAACAGCGCATAATCGTTGTTGTCTTCGAACATCCCGCCCGGCCCGTAAGAACGGTATGCGCCGCCGCTGGCCAGCACGCCTAGAAACGAGCGCACGGCCAGCAAGCCGATGCCCACGACCGTCCACACATAGAGCAGCCGTATGCGCTGCTCACTGTCGCACAGCGCCGTCGCAATCAAAGCGATCAGTACCGTCTTGCTGAACTCGACAAATTTCGGCTGCGCCAAGTCATAGTTATAGGCGAACAAGGTCGCCAACCCGAATTGCGCCCACAACAGCACCATCAGCGCATTCGGCACCAAACGCGGCAAGCGGCGCGGCAATTCAAAGACCAGATAGCCCAGCAACGTCGTCACCGCCACCGCCAGCGAGATGCGCGAATCAGGCATGTACGCCCATTGATGCGGGCGCAAATAAGCAATCCAGATGTACGAGACCAATCCCACAAACGGCGAAAAGAACGAGAGCGGGAGGATCAACGCCATCAATCCGAAAATGAGGAAAGCTTTCATAAGCGGTTGGCAGTTGGCAGTCGGCAGTCGGCAGTCGGCAGTCGGCAGTTTTGATGATTGCTACTGCCTACTGCTGCTGCTTACTGCCTACTGCTGCTGCCTACTTCCTCTGACTAAAATTCGCCGCCGGTTCCGCCGTGCCGCTGCGCTTGTTCGCCACGCGGGCCAGCACAAACAGCAGATCAGACAGACGGTTCAGGTAGCGTACAGTTGCGTCAGTGATTTCGGTGTTTGCAGCCAGCGCGACGACGGTGCGTTCGGCGCGCCGGGCCACCGTGCGCGCCAGATGCAAGGTGGCGGCCAAATGGCTGCCGCCGGGCAAAACGAATTCGCGCAATGGTTCGAGTTCTTCCATCAACAGATCAATCTCGTGCTCTAGGGCGACAACCAATTCTTCGCTCACGCGCGGCACGGGCACGCTGGCGGGGCTGGCCAAATCGGCGCCGAGCACGAAGAGTTCGTTTTGAATGCGTCCGAGCATGGCATCGAATTGCGCATCGGCCAGCCCGACGCGCGCGAGGCCCAACACCGAGTTCAATTCGTCTACGTCGCCGTATGACGCCACGCGCAAATCGGCCTTGCTGACGCGGCTGCCGTCCACCAGCGACGTTTCGCCCTGGTCGCCGGACTTGGTATAAACCCTGGTGATGCGCATTCCCTCTCCTACTTGAGCACTGACAAATACAGTTCTTCGTAACGCCGCAACATCGCGGCCAGGCTGTAATCGCGTTGCACGGTTTGTTTGCCTGCCGCACCCAAACGTCGCCCCAGTTCACGATTGGCCGCCAGTTGCGCCAGGCGTTCGGCCAACATTTCAAAATCGCGCGGCGCGACGAGGAAGCCATTCTCGCCCTCGCGCAACAGCTCTGGCAACATCCCGACTTCGGTCGCCACCACCGGCAACGCCGCCGCCATCGCTTCGAGCACAGAGATCGGCAGCCCTTCCGACAACGACGACAGCGCGAAGGCGTCCATTGCGCGCAACAGCCGCGGCACGTCGTGGCGGATGCCGGTGACGATCACGTCGGCGGCCACGTTCAATTCATGCGCCAACTGTTCCAAGCGCCCACGCTCCGCGCCATCACCAACCAACAACAACCTGGCGCGCGGGCAACGCTGCCGCAATTGCGCAAAGGCGCGCACGAGCGTCGCCAAATCTTTCGTCTCTTGAAAGCGCGCGACCGTGCCGATGACAAAATCGGTTGGGGCCAAGCCGAATTCCTCGCGCACCCCGCGCGGGTCGGCGCGTTCGATCTCGGCAACGTTTACCCCGTTGTGAATCACGCGCATGCGTGCGAGCGGGAAGCCCGTCTCGCGGCAAAAATACTGGCGCATCTCTTCCGACACGACGAACACCGCATCAGCCAGTTGATAAGCGCAACGCCGCACCACTTTGCGCTTCAGCGGTTCATGGTGAATGTACGGCAGGTTGCGCCCGTGTTCGCTGTGCACCAATTTGCCCTGCCGCGTGAGGGTTTGTGCGATCACGCCATCCATCCCAGCCCAGCTTTGCGTGTGAATGATGTCGGGCCGCTCCTGCCGAATCAGCCGGGCGATTTGCCAGGGCATCAGCAAGGCGCGTTCATCGCCTTTGCCCAGATCGAAACGCCTGACGTGCGCGCCCAGCAAATGCGCCGCGGTGCCCAGCCGCGCGATGCAACAGACGGCTTGTTCAAAGCGCGCCGGGTCAAGGCCGTTGGCGACGTTGATGACGACGCGCTCCATCCCGCCCACGTTGAGCGAATCAAGCACGTGCAGAATTTTGAGCTTCTCGGCCATCAACAGATGTACGGCAAACTGTTAGTTTGCCGTGGTCTCGGCGGGCGCGCGATTGAACCGGAGGCCAGCCAGCAGCAGCCAGTTTCGCGCTAGCAACCGAACGGTCTGAACCGTCGGTCTACGGCAAACTAACAGTTTGCCGTACATTCAACCGCGCGCCGCGCACAACGCGCATTCCAAACTCAACAACCGCGCCCATTGCTGCTCATACTGAAACTCCGCCTGTTGCGAAGCGTCGAGAAACACGCGCAACCGCTCCGCGCCCAGCCAATCGCGCAACTGCATCGTCGTTGGTTGTAATAACTCGCGCACGGCTTCATCGCGCCACAACTGCACGCGCGCCGGTTCAAGCGCCTGTCCAACCGCCGCGCGCCGCACGCCCAACACGCGCCAGCCTTTGTCCCAGACCTTGCGCCCGTAACTGGCCAACAACGGCACGAAACGGTGCGCATTGCCCAACGTGAGCGGTTCCGCCGGGTAGCCGTGTTCGAGCGGATAGGCCGCCAGCCGGGGTTGCAAGCGTTTGAGCATGCGCCGCACCAGCAAGCTGCGCTGGCGCAAACGCTGTTCGGTTTGCAGCATCGTTTCCAGCACCGGACGAAACATCAACGGCGACAGGCACGGGCGGATTTGATCGGTGCTGGTGGCCATGCGCCCCTGCCAGCGTTGCATGCGCAATTGCAAATAGGCGTGATCCATCTGCGCCGTGTTCGGCCAATCCTGCAATCCGGCGTTCGCGCGTTCGATCACTGCGGCAAAATGCGCGACCAGATCAACCGGCGCGGCGAACAAGTGCGGGCTCCCGGGATCAACGACGTAACGCGCCGCCGCCACCTTGCGCGCAGCCAGCGGCGCGCGCGCCCCAGTGTGCGGCAAGAGCAATTCCCACCAATAGCCGCGCGCGACTTCACCGAATGAACCATTGAGGCTGATGTCGTATTGCCGCGCCGTGCCCGCGTGCACCGGCAAGACGTTGCGCGCGTATTCGACGATGTCGGCCTCGCCATCGGTCAGCGCCAGCGCCTGTTGAGTCCGGGCAAACGTGACGACCGGATTGACCGTCACGGGATGATGCGGCTGGCCCGTGATCCCGGCCAAGCCGCGCGCGATCACAACATCGGGCGCGGTGGGCGCGCCTGACACGGTTGTTTCAAACGGCACGCCCGCCGTCAGCAACGCCGCCGTCAACGCGCGCGAATCATAACCGCCGGTCAGATCGCTGATGATGCGCGGGAAGGCTTGCCCAACCTGGCGCGCGGCGGCGGTGATGCTGGCACTGAAGGCTTCGACGGCCTGATCGCCCTTGAGTGCTTCGGGCGTCAGTTGATTGAAATGCCAATACCGCTGCGGCGCGCCCAGCTTGCCGTCAGCCAAGCGATACACGCTGGCGGGCGCGAGTTTGCGCACGTTGCGGAAAAAGCTGCGGTCTTCATAAACGATGCCCGTGCGCAAAAACTCTTCGCAGCCCAGCGGATCGAGCGCCGCTGTTTCAAGACTGGCGAGCAGCAGCGAAGAACTCGCCAACGCAACGCCCCACGCGAACTCTCGATAAAAAGCGTGACGGCTGCCGATCAAATCGGTGATGACAAATGTTGCGCCGCTTTGCGCATCGCCATACAAGAGCGTGAAGAAACCTGACAACTCTTGTGCGACTTGCGCGCTGCCCGCTTGCGCCAGGCGCGCCAGCAAGCGCGCTTCAGCGCCGCTGCCGTAGCCATCCGCGTGAAACCAACTGCCCACAGCCAACAGCCAGTTGCCGCTGCTTTCATCCACCAACAGCGGCGCGCCCGTGCCGTTCTGTCGCGCGAAGGGCGCCACGCGCAACCCGGCGGCTTCCAACACATTCAATGGCGCGCTGCCCTTGATTCGCCGTGCTTGCGCCAAGCCGTTGCGCCAGGCCGTTGCCGCCGCTTCGCCGGTGCCGCTAATGAGGAGGAAATTGCCCACGCTTTTCTTCTCTGTTGTTGGGCAATGGCATTGAGTTAAGGATTCAGCGGCAAATGTAGGACAGTTTAGTACCCTGGCAATTAAGTCGCTTGAGAGAAAGGGGACGGCACCACGTAGTAACGACTTTAGTCGTTGGGTCCTGCGGCCAGGACCGCAACGATTGAAATCGTTACTACGTGGTGCCGTCCGTTTTCTCTCAAAGAACTTAGTTGTCGGTGTATTTAGTCTGTCCGAGCATAGTCCATTGGCAATTAAGGACAGACTAAAGTCTGTCCTACGCACTTATTCAATACCATTGCCTTTACCGATCAACCAATTTGGCAACCAACCCCGGCGCGACGCGCAAGCCCATCTGCACCAGCGTTAATTTCAGCTTGCGGTAATGCGCGTTCGCCAGCGCCAGATGCCGGGCCGCTTGCGCGTAATCGCCGGCGTGCAGCGTTTGGCGGTAGCGGTACCAGTTCAGCATCGCTTCGGCGTCGCGCAATTGCCCGTCAATCAGCGCGCGCTGTGCGGCCGTCACGCCGGGTTCGCGCAGCCATTTGTGATAGACCTTGCTCAGGTTGCTGAGCAGCGTCTGGCTGTTGTTGGAAAGCGAATCGGCGCGCCAGCGGTATTTCACCAGCGGTTCGCGCGTGAAGCCGAAGCGGCAGCCCTGGCGCAGCATGCGCAACCATAGGTCGAAATCCTCCGACGCGCCCAACGCTTCGTCGTAATAGCCGACCGTCTCCAGCAGTTCGCGTTTGAAGAGCGCCAGCCCGAAGATGTAACACTCGCGCCGCAACACCCTTTCAAACGTCACCGGTTCGCTCGCCGGAAAAACGGATTGAAACTCGCGTCCTGAAAAATTGGGCGAGCCCCAGAACCAGGCATTCGGAAAGACCAAATCGAGCGCCGGGTCGCTTTCGATCAACGCCAGCATCTTCGTCAAAAACTCCGGCAGCCAGATGTCATCCGCGTCCAGCAGCGCAATGTAACGTCCGTGCGCGGCGCGCAAGCCGGCGTTGCGCGCTTTGGCCAGGCCGTTGTTCGCTTGCCGTTGGTAAAAAAAACGTTCGCCAAAACGTTCGCGGTACGGCGCGATGGCCGCTTCGGTCTCGTCGGTCGAACCGTCGTTGATGACGACGACTTCGTAATCGGTGTAGGTTTGGGCCAGCAATGAATCGAGCGTTTCGCCGATGTAGGGCGCGACGTTGTAGGCGGGAATGATGACGCTGACTGTCATGACTAGACTTCAGACTTCAGACCGTTTAGCGGTTGGCCGCAGGTCTGTGGTCTGCGGTCTGCGGTCTGTTTTACGGCCTTGCAGAAAACCGAGCATGAACCAAAGTTGCAGTTCCTGCGCAAAGCTGCCCGGCAAATCGCCGCGCATGCGCGCCGCCAGCATTTTCGGCAAAGCTTCGAGGGTTTGCCGCAACATGAAACGCGGGACGCCGCAAAAATAACTGACCGGCTGCGGATGCAATTGATCGAGCAGCGCGACCGATTCGCCATAACCGCGATGCCAGGCGCGAAAGTAGCGTTTGGTCAAGCGTTCGCGCGGCACCAGATGCAAGACCTTCATCAGCGGTTCATAGAGGCCGCGCGCGCCCGCTTGCCGCAAGCGCAGGAACAACTCGGAATCTTCGCCCATCGCAAAGGTGTCGGCGGTCTTGCCCAAATCCGGGTGATAGCAAAGACCGACCTTTTCCAACACGCTGCGCCGCAGGGCGACGTTGCCGCCAGAGATGCTGCGCGCGCGCAGGCTTTCGTCATCGCGGTAAACGATGCGCCGCTCGCCCCAACTATTCAGCGACAGCACGCCGCGCAAACGGTCGTCGTACCAGGGTGGCGCGGCGGCCTGCCATTCGCCATCCACCGGGCCGGTCACGAAATCATAGCCTTCGCCAAGCGCGCGCTGGATCACGTTCAGCCATTCGGCATCCATCCATTGATCGTCATCGGCCAGCGCCACGATCTCGCCGTGCGTCGCCACCAAGGCGGCGTTGACCGCGTGCGATTTGCCTTGGCGCGGCTCTAGCAGATACCGCACACAGCATTGCGCGCCGGAGGGTGACTCCTCCGCCAGCCGCGCCACGACCTCGGCTGTGTCATCGGTTGAATTGTTATCCACCACCGTGACCGCCAGTTCGAAAGCCCCGTTGCGGCGCGCGTCGAGCACACTGCGGACGGCGCGTTCGAGCAACGCGGCGCGGTTGAAGGTGGGAATGATGACATCAATCAGCATACGTCCGGCAGCGCAAGACGTACCGTAGACTGTCTAGTCTGCGGCAGCCTCGCTCAGCAAAACATTCAAGAACAAAAGACGCACTGGCGGCAGGCGTTTGATGACGGCCAACCGGTCAGCCGCGCAAGCCTCCGCAGCCTGGACAGTCTACGGTACGTCTCAACTAGCCCGCCGCATCCACTGTTGCATGCGGTCGCTCTGATAAACCAAATCCAGCGCCTGATAGCCCCATTGGCGCACGCGGCCTTGGGCGGCGCGTTTGGCGCAATAAAATTCGCGCAGCCGCAACTCTTCGGCGGTCGCGCCGCGCAACGCCAGCGTGCGCAACCCGCAATCGCGCAGGGCCTGAAAGATCGGCGCGCCCGTCGGCAAAATATGCATCGGGCGTTCGGGGTCGTGCCCGGCGCGGAAGTTGAAGGCAAATATGCCGCCCGGCACCAGCGTCTGGCTGATCTTTTCCAACTCGGCTGCCGGGTCGCACAGGTGCTCCAACACATCCACCGCCGTCACATAGGCAAAGCGGTTTGGCGGCAAGAGCTGGTGATTGAGATCAATGAACTCGGCGTGCAAGCCGCGCCGTTGCAGGCGCCAGCGCGCAAACGCCAGCAGCGTGGGAGAAATATCGGCGAGTGTGACTTTCAAGCCATGACGCGCGAACAGGATTGCGTTCGAGCCGACGCCGGAACCGAAATCCAGATATTCGTAAGCGCCGATGCTGCGCGCGTAATCAAGCAGCGCCACATTGGCCGCGCATTCGCCAGGGTCGGTCGCGTGCCACCACAGGTGTTCAAACAAATAACTGCGCGTGGTGCGGTAAAACGCTTCGATGTCGTGGGGCGTCTCGCGCGGTTCGGCTTCCCATTCGCGTTTCGATTCGCCGAGCGCCGTCACACAGGCTTCCAGCGCATCCACGCGGCTGATGCCGAAATACTCGGTCAGTTCGCGCACGCTGCTTTCAATCAGATCAGTCTCGCCCGCCAGCAACAGCGCGTCCTGCCACCGTTCTTTCAACCCCGGCGCCAAGCCCGCCGCCATTTCCGTCACCACGTCCGTCACCCCGTCCGTCACCACGTCCATCACCACGTCCATCACCATATCCATCACCCTTTCCGGTCTCCACGCGCTCTAAGCGCGTCTCACCACTGCCCCAGCCCATCACCCAGGGCGCTGTCACCAACCCCACCCGGACGCCGCGCTCGTGCGCGCGCCGCCGCAACCAGACGGCCTCCGGTTCACCGGCCCGGTTTTTCAACCGCTTCAATAAACCCAGCGAAGACCAATAAAACGCCCGCGCCGCATAACCATCGCCGCGCAGGATGTGTTTGAACAAATACGCCGAATACGATTTGCCGTAGCTGTATTCGAGGTGTCGCGCTTGCGCTTCGGTCACACGGTCGTGATCGTGGTAAACCAGCACGTTCGGCGCATAGAGCATGTAATGCCCGGCCTTGAGCGCGCGATAAACAAACTCGGTGTCTTCGCCGCCGGCAAAGAAACGCCCCGCGCCCAGCCGCACGTCGAATAAACCGCGCTCTTCAAACAACCCGCGCCGCACGATCATATTCGCGCCCATCACCGGTTCACCCACGTTCGGGTAGCGCACGATCAGGCGGTCGGGGTCGTCCACGAAAGCGACCGGGGCCAACTCCGCGCGCGCCAGCAGCACGC
>JANOWX010000068.1:0-3492 GCA_031418175.1 Acidobacteriota bacterium
TGCCTGGCGGCCTGGCGTTGTCGGCGGGCGGTGGGCTGACCGGTACGCCGACCGCAAGCGGGACGTTCAACTTTACGGTCAAAGCTACCGATGCTGCCGCTTGCATGGGTACGCGAGCCTACACACTCGTCATCAACCCCATTGGGTGCCCGACGATCACCATCAATCCAGCCAACCCGACGTTACCGGCAGGACGCGCCGGAACGGCGTATAGCCAAACCTTCACGCAAACGGGCGGCACTGGCACAGTGAACTTCAGCGTCAGTGCGGGAGCCTTGCCGGCTGGTCTGACGCTCAGCACAGGCGGTGTCTTATCCGGCACGCCGACGGTGTTTGGTCCTTTCAATTTCACCATCAAAGCGACTGACGCAAATGGCTGCATGGGCACGCGCGCTTACGCGTTGACGCTCAATCCGCCGTGCGGGACGATCACCATCAATCCGGCCACGCTGGCCAATGGCTTCCAAAGCACAGCATATAACCAAACGCTGACGGCTTCCGGCGGCACCGCGCCTTATGCCTTCGCGGTCACGACGGGCACTTTGCCGGGTGGATTAAATCTTACGGGTGGCGGCGCGTTGACCGGGACGCCGACGGCGGCGGGAACCTTCAATTTCACAGTGAGGGCGACGGACAACACGGGTTGTACGGGACAGCGCGCCTACACCGGGCTCATCAGCGGCAATGGCTTGCAGTTCTATGCGCTGGCCGTGCCCGTGCGCTTGCTCGATACGCGCGTTGGTCAGGTGGCGTGCAGTCAACCCAACGCGCCGATTGCGGGTCAGACCTCGCGCACCCAACCGGGCCGCAACATTTGCACCATTCCGGCCAATGCTGTGGCGCTCACCGGCAACATCACGACCGTAGATTCGGGCGGCGGCTTCCTGACTTTGTATCCCAGTAACGCTACGCAACCGACCGTCGCCAGCACGAATTACGGCGTCAACGAAATCATCAACAACGTCTTTACGGTGGGCTTGGGCGCAGACGGCGCGTTCAAAATCTTCGCCCATACCACGACCGACGTGGTGGTGGATGTGACGGGTTATTACGCGCCGCCGGGCACGGGTGGCTTGTTCTTCCATCCGCTGCCTGTGCCCGTGCGCTTGCTAGAGACGCGCGCAGGCTTCACCGGATGCGTGACGCCAGGTGTGCCGCTCATTGGCAATGCGGATTCGACGCAACAGGCCATCAGCGCCTGCACAGGCATTCCCGCCGCCGCCCGCGCCATCGTTGGCAACGCCACAACCGTCGGCCCGCAAGGCGGCGGCTTCCTGACGATCTTCCCGGCGGATGCAGTGCGGCCTTTGGTCGCGGCTTCCAACTTCAATACCGGGCAAATCGTGAATGGGCCTTTCGCGGTGGGCCTTGCGGCGAATGGGCAATTCAAAATCTACACGACCGCGACGACTGATTTGGTGGTGGACGTGCTCGGTTATTACAGCACCGAAGTGCTCGACGCGAATGGTGCGGGGCTGCTATTCACCGCGCTGCCCAAGCCGGTGCGCTTGCTTGAAACGCGGCCCGGCCAGCCAATCGGCTGTTTCAAACCGGGCGTGCCGTTGGCGGGGGGCGCAGAGAATACGCAAACGGCGCGCGGCCAGTGCGACGGCGTGACGATTCCGGCGAACGCGCTCGGCGTCGTCGGCAATGCGACGGTGGTTGGGCCGAGTGGCTCCGGCTTCCTGACGCTCTGGCCCAGCACGGCGGCGCGGCCGCTGGTAGCCACGTCGAATTACAACGCGGGTGATGTCGGCAACCGCCACTTCATCGTGGGGCTGGGCCAGGCGGACGGGGCGTTCAAAATGTTCTCGAGCGCGGCCTCGCATCTGGTGCTTGATTTGTCGGGGTATTTCGCGCCGTAAACAAAACCTCCAATTACCTTCACCAAACCCGCCGTTGGCTGCAATCCAGCGGCGGGTTTTGTTTGTTTACAGCAAGCGCGGATGGTAACGACTGCAAGGCAGCAACGTTGGCTGTGGCCGTAATGCTGTCGCTCGTCCGCGCTGGCCATACGGATGCGGGCGCAGCAGCTTGCCCGCGCCGTTCAACATATCTGCGGGTCGCCCAACTCGTTCACCTTTGGCAGGGCAATGCGGTACTTGCCTTCCGGCGTTGGGTTGTGTAGACAGTAGGACGCAGGTTTACTGAGGTTCAATTTAGCGCCGTTATTGTGTGCAAGTGTTTTTTTTAGGCTCGAGAAAAAAGTATGTCACCAGTCATGTGGTTTCTGGTCTTTCTGGCGATCGGATACTTAATCAACACTACCTATATCACCGTTTTCTATCATCGCGCTTTGGCTCACGGGGCGGTCGTGCTTAAACCCTGGATGAAGCGCTTCGTGGTGCTGACGGGGATTTGGGCCACCGGTCTCGATCCCAAAGGGTGGGTGTGCATGCATCGCTTGCACCATCGCCACTCCGACACGGCGTTAGACCCGCACAGCCCGCTGAATGGCGGCGTGCTGAGCGTCGCGTTCGCCCAATTGCGTTTTTATGAGAAGGCGTTGCGCGGGCTAATTACACGGCGTAGCGAATTCACCCCGGTGGTGGCTGATCTGGAATTTCCGGTGCATTTCCTCATCCGGCACAAACTCTGGCTTGCGCCTTATCTGGCACAAATCGCCCTGAGTGTTTTATTCGCGTTGTTGTTCAGTTCGTGGCTCGCCGGCCTCGGCTACTACCTAGGCATCATGAGTCACCCGCTAGAGGGCTGGCTGGTGAATGCGTTCGGGCACGCCTATGGCTACCGGAACTTCGACACGGATGACAACTCCCGCAACAACACCTTGGTCGCGTGGCTCGTGGTGGGCGAGGGCTTTCAGAATAATCATCATTACACGCCCGGTTCGGCCAAGTTTTCTAAAAAGTGGTGGGAGTTAGACCTGGGCTACGGCCTCTGTCTTGTACTACAGGCTTGCGGCCTGCTCAGCATTACCGAAGCTGCTCAGTTAGAAGCCCAAAAGTCTTAGCCGAAAACGGGCGCGCGGTCTAACTTGGACTGCGCTTTCAGCGCAACGCTCAGTTCAACGGCGCGTACACGCGGTAATCCAACTCGGCAAAAATGTTGTCCTTGCCTTCCACATCGGCCAGCCACGCCTCATCTATCTCACCTTCTTCAATCATTTCGTACAGCCGCGTGAAGCGGTGGATGTGGTCTTTGAAGCGTTTGACCGCGTATTGCACCATCGTGCCCGTCGTGATGATGAAGGCCCAATCCGACGATTGCGCCAGCAACAACTCGCGCGCGGCTTGATTCAACGCGCGTTGCAAAAGGCCGTCTGCCTGTTGATGACGTTCCGCCAATTCGACCATGCGCGTTTCGGCGACTTGTTGGTGCAGGTAAAGCCAATCGGTCTGCCGGTTGATCCAGACACGGTTGTAACCTTCCGCGCCCCAGGACGAAGCCGAGGGCGTTTGCGTCTGGTTGACGGGGTACATTTCCAGATAATCAAGCGGCGAGATGGCCTGAATCTGGTTCTGATCGTGGTGC
>JANOWX010000069.1:0-3350 GCA_031418175.1 Acidobacteriota bacterium
ACCCAAATCTTTTGCGTTTGCGCGTATCGGTTTGGCAAGTGCTTTATTCACTCAACTTCGGGGCTTGGCGCAATGAGGACTTTTCGAGAAGCTTTTTGCTTTTCCCTGACCATAAGTCCTTTAGATTCGCCTCAAATCCCCATAAGTGAAAAGATTTGGGTAATGACAAGGGTTGAAAACCCACGGCTAAATTCAACCGCCGCTCTGCGGCGAAGAAGTAGCGGACAAGAATTTCCGACGCCGCGCTTACCCTTTTTTTCCGCCCAGACAAATTCCCGCCACAGACTCTTTACACCGCTGCCACTTGTTGCTCCGCCGCCTTCGCTTCACGCGCCTGCAACGGCAACGTTATCCGAAATTCCGTCCCCACATCCACCTGACTATTCACGTCAATTCGTCCGCCGTGCTGTTCGATGATTTCGCGGCAGGAGTACAGGCCCAGGCCGATGCCTTTTTTCTTGGTCGTCGCAAAGGGCTGGAATAAACGATTGCGCATGAAATCTTCGGTCATGCCTTTGCCGGTGTCGGCGACCGAAAGGAGCGCCTGGCCGTGCTCAATGCCGGTCAGCACGAAGAGCGTGCCGCCGTCGGGCATGGCTTCGAGGGCGTTGATGATGAGGTTTTCGATGACGCGTTCGATGGCTTTGCCGTCGGCGGTGGCCATGAGGCTGGGGGTCAGTTTGGCGGTGACGTTGTATTTGCCGGTGGCTTGTTTGGCGGTGCGTTGCAAGACGCGTTCGACCAGATGCGTCAGGTCGGATTGTTCGCGCACGCGTTTGGTGGGCGTGCGCGGGTCTGAGAGTTTGGCGACCAGGTTGGTCAGGTTCTCGACCGTGTCTGAGAGCGTGCGCATGGCGTCTTCGCGGAAGCCTTCGCGGTGGAATTTCTTGCCCATGTTGTTGACCAGCAACGAGAGCGAGAGGATTTGGTTTTTCAGGTCGTGCGTCAGTACGGCAGAGAGGCGAGCGAAGGATTCAAACTGTTTCTGTTCGCCTTCTTTGCGCAACATCTCGCGCAACTTGGCGGCCATGCGGTTGAAGGCCTGGCCCAGCACGCGCGTTTCGTCGTTGGTGCGCACGACGATCTGGTGGTTGAGATCGCCCGACGCGATGGCCTTGGCGCCGACGGTGACGCGGCGGATCGAATTGGTGATGTTGCTGATCAGGTAATACACCGTCAGCGCCGCGACGGTCGCCAGCAGCGTCGTGACCAGCAGCATGATGGCGCTGTTGCGTTCGAGGTCGGCCAGCGCCTGGTCGTAGCGTTCGAGGAGGATGATCGAAAGCCGGGGCGCGGCGGTGTGCGCGCGGCGGCGCAGAATCCAATCTTCCCACGGCTGTTCCTCGCGGCCTTCGCCCAGCATTTGTGTGAGCGGCGTTTGCAAGGCCGGGAAGGCTTTGCCGTAAGGCTGGCCCAGCGCCGCCGGATCGTTGGCGTAAAGCACTGCGCCTTGCGGGCTGAGCAACAGGATTTCGCGCCAGGTCGGGCGGCTGGGCGCAGCTTCCACGCCGGCCGTGTTATTCGCTTGTATACCCGGCGGGCCCGCCGCGTCGCGCAGCAATTGGCCCACGCGTACTTTGGCCGCGAGCGCGCCGGGCGCGGATTTGTCATCGGCTTGCAAGGGCGCGATCAGCCATAGATAGGCTCCTTGCGGTGATTCGATGAGTTCGGAAATGTGAACGGTCTGCGCGGTCAGCAGCGCGGCCAAGCCATTGAATTTGTCTTCCGTCGCCAAATCGCCGCTGGCAAAAAACGTTTGCGGGATGCCATAGGCATTGGTTTGCGTTTCGAGTTTGAAGAGCGGCTCGCCCGCCTGGTTGAGCGCCAGCAAGGCCGAGTAATGCTGTTGTTGCGCGAGCAGGAAGGCCGACAATTCTTGTCGCAAGAGGCCGTCGGGCAAGGTGCGGTTGTTCTGGGTCAGCAAATTGCCGTAAATCCGCAAGGGGGCTTGGCGCGTCAATTGGGCCAGCCGGGCTTGCTGTTCCTGCACGGCGCGGTCGAGTTGGTCAGAGATTTCGCGCGCGCGATTGTTGGCGTCGCGCCGCAGCATCGAGGTGATCGTGCCGACGGCGGTGGCTTGCCAGCGCCCCCAAAGCAAGAACATCGGCAGGATGGCGAAGACAAAGACGACGATGACGAGCTTGGCGCGAATGGGCATAAGGTCAGGAAGTCTTGAGAAGTCTTGAGAAGTCTTGAGAAGTCTAGGGAAGTCGAAGCCTGCACGCTGTTTTGGGCAGCCATAAAAGCGGAAAGCCTGGAAAGGATTCGCAAGACTTCCCCAGACTTCCCCAGACTTTGTGTTACTGCTTGGCCGCTTCCGGCGGCTTATTCGCATTTTCGGCGAGGAAACTTTTTTCTTCCATCTGGACGTTGTACGCGACCTCAATCACCTTGCGTTCCTCGATCACCTTGTCGTTGGCATAAACGCGGATGCTGCGCGGCACAATCGTGTTTTGCACGGGCAGGAAATCAGTGAAGTAGAGCCGGTATTTGACCGGGGGCGCTTCCGGCGCGGGTTGCTCTTCGTAATGCAGGTAGATGATGCGGCCCGTGCGGCGGCTGATTTCGTAGCGCGTTTTGGTGCCGGAGGGCAGTGTCATCTCGATCAAATCCGTCTCAATCGGGCCGATCTTGTTGTTGCCGACCAGTTCGAGCTTGGCGTCATTTTCTTTGTAACGGAGCAAGGCCTCGTAACTGTGTTCGTGCGCGGCGCGAAAGGCGCGGACGGTTTCGGCGCTCGGCTCTTGCACCTCGCCGTTGCTGATGCTCCAGGTTTTCTGGCCGTCGAAGCCGAGCAGGTAGCGTGTGCCGGGCAAATCCAGATCAATCAGGATCAAATCCTCGCTCAGTTTAGGCTTGCGCAGGAATTTGCTGGTGATGCGGCCATCGCGTTCACCTTCGGGCGTGAAGAACTTGACGTTGGCGCGCAGCGTCCCGTTCTTTTGAATCGCTTGCATCACGGGACGGCTGCCATAGGCGAAGATGGCGCGTTCGACCAGGTCTTCCGGCTTGACGTTTTTGGGCAAGGGTTTGGCGGCCTCTTGCTTGGCCGGCTCCTGTTTGCCCGCCACTTGTTTGCCCGTCTCTTGTTTTGGCGCTGGCGCGGTGGCCGGTTGCTGAGTTGGTTGCTGAGTTGGTTGCTGGGCTGGGCTGGCAGGGGTTGCTTGTGATTGCGCCAAGCCGCCGCCGCAAGCCAGTAAAAAGATGATCGCAACACAGAGTGTGCTGCGCGGTTGTTGCTTAAGAATCATTTCGTTTGACACCTCTAAATGCGCTACCTAGACTGCACGTTATTAATTTTGCAGATCATAGCTTACAGAACGTGCCTGCCGCTACCCCTTGCGCATCAG
>JANOWX010000070.1:0-5999 GCA_031418175.1 Acidobacteriota bacterium
TTAGATTTCACGATTTTGCTTTTTTTGGCGCGCGCCGCGCCCGCAAAAGATAACGCTTCAACACAAAACGCCTGGTCGCCAGTGCTGCATTTTCTACCAGTGTTCCAAACTTGGTTGTTCTGATTTAGTTTGGTTTCACCCTTTTGTCTTAACCACAGCGTTAAGCAACGCAAAAATTTTACTGGCCAGCAATTCTCAATTTGTACAGCGGACTGTTAGTCCGCTGCGGTCTCGGCACAAGGCACCATGGCCGAGACTGTGGCGGCGCTGGTTTTGTCGTCAATGCAGGCCCACAGCGGACTAACAGTCCGCTGTACATTCCCAAACTGGCGGCATTTGTTTGGTAAGCAACCGTGCAAAAACAGCGGGCATTCAAAAATCTTTTATAAAACTTTCAACTCCGGCTAAAGATTTCCGCCGCCAAATGGGGCTATTGATGATCTGGCTACGCTTGCTAAGTCTGGTTGCTAGCCAGTTGCGCGGCGTTGGCCGTGGCACTGTTTCAAGCCAGCGGCAGGATTATCGGCGGCATTATTTGGGTCGTGTTGCAATGCGTAGAAACAAGGCCACGGGGCGTTCGCGCACGATTCCGCTGGTTCACACGGCAGCAGGCTTACGAGGAGAAAGTTTATGTCAGGCTCAACCCACCAAACACCATTGCACCGCTTGTTCCAACTGCTCGCACTGTTGTTGCTCGGCTCGCTGCTCGCCACCGCGCGGCAAGAGCGCTCTTCCGCCGCCACCGCGCACGTTGCGCCAGTGGCGCCGCTCGCCGCCAGCGCGGGGCACCTTTACGTGCTCAATCAAATCAACGGCGGCCAGAATCAGATTTATGGCTACGCGGTGAATGAAGCGACGGGCGCGTTGACCTTGCTGGCGGGCTTTCCGCTCAACACGGGCGGCAACGGCAGCGCGGTGGCGGCGAATGAAATGCTGGTGGTTGACCGGACGAACCGGCGGCTTTACGCGCTCAATATCGCCTCGAACACGGTCAGCGCGTTTGCGATCAACGAGGTAACGGGCGCGTTGACGGCCTTGCCCTTCAGCCCGCTTGCGTTGGGCGACGGGACGTGGACGACCATCGCCGTGCATCCGTCGGGTTCGCCGCTAGTCGTCGCCAACCGCAACGACATTGACCCGGCGGTGGCGAGTTTCACGATTACACCGGCGACGGCGACGGCGGCGGCGGGCAGCCCCTATCTGACCGGGAACGTGGCTGTGCTCTCGGCGGCTTTCAGCCAGAGCGGGGCGGTTGTGTATCTCGGCGGCAGCTCAAGCGGGGGCTTCGCGGGCTTCAGCGTGAACACAGGCACGGGCGTGCTGGCGGCGCTCGCCGGGTCGCCGTTCGCTGCGGGCGCGAGTGACCCGCGCAGCCTCGTCACGGACGCGGCGGGACGCATTTTCATGTCGAACAATCTCGGCCTGGCGGTGCGCGCCTTCACCACGGCGAGCGGCATTCCCACCGGCGTCACCGGCAATCCCTTCGCCTCGGGCCTGACGAATAACTCGCACGGACTGCTGCATCCGTTTGGCTTTTATCTGGTGGCGGGCGGCAACACGAACGTCATCGGCAGCTTTCAAATCGGCGGCAGCGGCGCGGCGACGACGCTCGCGGCGGTCGCGGGTTCGCCCTTCTCAGCGGCGGGCGGGAGCGCGTTGACGAGTACGCTGGAATTCAACCAGGACCGGCGCTTCCTTTACGCCGCACACCTCAACACGCGCAACCTGACGACGTATAGCTTCAACGCCTGTGCGGGCGCGCTCACGACGCTCGGCACGCAAGCGGCCAACACGCTAGGCACGGCTGGCGGGGCACAGGGGCTGGCCTATCTGCCTTCGTCGCAACCGCCTGTCGTCACCGCGCCCGACCTGAGCCTCGTGAAAACGGACGGCGGCGTGAGTTTTCAAATCAATTCGACTGGGGCTTACAACCTGACGGTGAGTAATGCCACTGGCGCGGGCGCGACGACCTGTCCAATCACCGTGACCGACACGCTGCCCGGCAATCTGACGCTGGCCTCGTTCACCGGCACGGGCTGGACGTGCAGCGGCACGGGCACGGCGAATGTGAGTTGCACGCACGCCGGGCCGCTCGCGGCGAATGCGAGTCTGCCAGTGCTGACGCTGACGGCGAACGTGGGCGCGGGCACGCCGACCGGCGCGAGCAGCATCACGAATACGGCGACGGTGAGCACGCCGGGCGAGACGAATGCGGCGAACAATTCCGGCAGCGACACGACGACGGTGTTGCCCGCGCCCGACTTGACGGTGACCAAAACCGACAACAACCAGACGTTTTTCATCGGCGGCATCCACCTTTACACGATCAACGTCAGCAACGTGGCAGGCGCGGGCACGACGACGGGCACGATCACGGTGAGCGATACGCTGCCGGGCAATCTGACGCTGGCGGGGTTTGCGGGGACGAATTGGAATTGCACGGGCGTCGGCACATCGAACGTCAGTTGCACGCATCCGGGGCCGTTGGCCGGCAACGCGCAACTGCCGCCGCTGACGCTTTCGGCCACCGTCGGCACGGGCACGCCCACCGGCACGAACAGCATTACGAATACAGCATCCGTGAGCACGCCGGGCGAGACGAATACGGCCAACAACACGGGCAGCGACACGACGACGGTCGTCAATTTGCCGAACCTGTCGCTGACCAAAACGGACGGCGGCGCAACGTTCACCGTCGGGTTGACGGGCGATTACGTCATCACCGTCGCCAACGCCGCCGGCGCGGGGCCGACGACGGGGACGATCACCGTCAGCGACACGCTGCCCGGCAATCTGACGCTCCACAGTTTCAGCGGCACGGGCTGGACGTGCAGCGGCGCGGGCACGGCGAATGTGAGTTGCACGCACGCGGGGCCGGTGAATGGCGGCGCGGCGCTGCCCGCGTTGACGCTCAAGGTCAACGTCAACGCCGGCACGCCCACCGGCACGAACAGCCTCACGAATACGGCGACGGTGAGCACCCCGGGCGAGACGGCGACCGGCGACAATTCAGCCAGCGACACGACGACGGTCGTCAATCCGTCGGGTTTGAACGGACATCTTTATGTGCTGAATCAAAGCATCGGCGCCGCCAACCAGATTTTCGCTTACGAAGTAGACGAGGCGACGGGCGCGCTGACTTTACTGGCCGGCTTTCCGATCAATACGGGCGGGACGGGCGTCAATTTGCTGGTCAGCGAAATGATGGCGCTTGATCCGCTCAACCGTCGGCTCTATGTCGTCAATGACGGGTCGAATACGGTCAGCGCGTTTGCGATCAACATCACGACGGGCGCGTTGACGGCGCTGCCCTTCAGCCCGCTGGCGTTGGGCACCGGTTCGTGGGATGCCCTCGCCGTCCATCCGAGCGGTTCGCCGCTGGTGGTGGTGAACGAAGGCGCCACGCGCGTGCTGGCGAGTTTTCAGATCACGGCGACGACGGCGACGGCGGCGGCGGACAGCCCGTACAGCGCCAGCGCCGGCCCCGCGTTGGCCTTCAGCCAGGACGGCGGTTTTCTTTACAACGGCGGCACAACGAATTCTTCGTTCATTGGTTTCAGCGTCAATGCCGCGACGGGTGTGCTGACGCCGTTGGCGGGTTCGCCCTTCGGCGCGGGCGCGCCTTTTCCCGTTGCCCTCGCCACCGACAACGCGGGACGGTTGTTTACGGGGCTGGGCAGCAGCAATCAATTGCGCGTCTTCACCACGGCGAGCGGCATCCCCACGGGCGTGACGGGCAATCCTTCACGTCAGGACTCACGTTTGCCGATCAGGGCGTGCTGCATCCGCAAGGGTTTTACCTGGTCGCCGACCATCTCGGCGGGCGTGTGAGTGTGCAGCGCATTCAAGGCAGCGGCGCGGCGACGACGCTGACCGCTGTGTCCGGTTCGCCCTTTGCTTCCGCCGGGACGAACATCGTCAGGCTCAACCAGAGCGGCACGTTGCTCTTCGCCGCCAACGGCATCACGCGCAATCTGACGAGCTTCGGCGTCAATCTCGCCACTGGCGCGCTCGCGGTGTTGCAAACGCAACCCTCAAACGCGCTCGGCGCAAACGGCCTGCTCGACGGCCTGGTTTATTTGCTGCCGTCCGTGCCCGACCTGACGCTCACCAAATCCAGCACGCCGCAATTCACCATCGGCGCGACCGGCACCTATTTCCTTTCGGTCAGCAACGCCCCCGGCGCGGCGACAACCGGCGCGATCACCATCACCGACACGCTGCCCGCGAATCTGACGCTGGCTTCGTTCACTGGCGCAGGCTGGAATTGCACCGGCACGGGCACGGCGAACGTGAGTTGCACGCACGCCGGCCCCGTCGCAGCGGGCGCGAATCTGCCGCAGTTGCTGCTCACGGTGAACGTCGGCAACAACACGCCCGCCAGTGTGACCAACACGGCGACGGTCACGACGGCGGGCGACACGAACGCGAACAACGACACGGCCAGCGTGACGACGCCGGTCGCCTGCCCGACGATCACGCTCGTCAATCCGTCATTGCCCAACGGCCAGCTCACGCTGAGTTACAACGCGACGATTCAAGTGACGCCGGCGGGCACGTATAGCTTCAGCGTCAGCAGCGGCAGCCTGCCGCCGGGCTTGTCGCTCGACCCCGCGACGGGCGTCATCAGCGGCGCGCCCACGGCAACGGGCACATTCAACTTTCGCGTCACGGCGACGGGCTTCGGCGCGTGCACGGGCTTCAAGGATTTCGCCCTCACGATCAACGCCGCGCCATGCCCCACGATCACGATTGATCCGCCCACGCTGCCGTCCGGCCAGGTGAATGTGGTGTATAGCCAACCGCTCACGCCCGTCGGCGGGCAAGCTCCGCACAGCTTCGCGCTGGCCGCAGGCTCATCGTTGCCGCCGGGCTTGACGCTGACAGGTGCGACGATCAGCGGCACACCCACGACGCCGGGCGCGACCACGTTCACCGTCATCGTCACCGACGCCAACAACTGCACTGGCAATTGCACCTACACGCTCGGCATTCAATGCCCGGCCATCACGGTCAGCCCGGCGCTGTTGAGCGGGGGCACGGCCGGCGTGGCTTACAACGAAACGCTGACGGCGAGCGGCGGCACCGCGCCTTACACCTTTGCGCTCTTCCCGGGCACGTCGTTGCCAGCCGGTTTGGCGCTTTCGCCCGGCGGCGTCATCAGCGGCACGCCCACCGCCACGGGCGCGACGACATTCACCGCCGCCGTGACCGACAACAGCAACTGCACGGGCAATCGCACTTATACGCTGACCATCAATTGCCCATTGATAACGGTCAATCCGGCCACGCTGCCACAGGGTTTCATGGGACTGGCTTACAACCAGCCGCTCACGGCCACAGGCGGGACTGCGCCGCATACCTTCGCGGTGACAGCCGGAGCGTTACCGAATGGCATGGCGCTGTCTGGCGGCGGTGTGTTGAGCGGCACGCCAACTGTGGCGGGCACGTTTAACTTCACGGCGACCGTGACGGATGCCAACGGTTGCACGGGCGTGCGCGCTTACACGCTGAACATCATCAATTGCCCCGCCATCACGGTGAATCCGGCCATGCTGCCCAACGGCTTTTTGGCACAGGGCTACAACCAGACGCTGACGGCCACGGGCGGGACTTCGCCGTATACCTTTGCCGTGACCAGCGGGGCCTTGCCGAATGACGTGGCGTTGGCGGCGGGCGGCGCGCTGACCGGCACGCTCCTGTTGGCGGGCACGTTCAATTTCACCGTGACGGCGACGGATGCCAACGGTTGCACAGGCACGCGCGCGTATGCGCTCAACGTCATCAATTGCTCAGCCGTCACGGTGAACCCGGCTGGTTTGCCGAACGGCTTTGTCGGCACGGCGTATAGCCAAACACTGACGGCCACGGGCGAGACTCCGCCGCATACTTTCAGCGTCAGCAGCGGCTCGTTGCCGACGGGCTTGAGCCTGGCGAGCGGCGGCGCGTTGACCGGCACCCCGACCACGGAGGCGACGTCCACCTTCACCGTGCGCGCC
>JANOWX010000071.1:0-2901 GCA_031418175.1 Acidobacteriota bacterium
TCAAACTGCCGCTCGTCGCGCCCTTTGAAACCAGCTTCGGGCGCACCTTTGAGCGGCGCATCATCTTGACCAAAGTTTTCGCCGACGGCCTGCACGGCTGGGGCGAATGCACCTGCAACGAGGGGCCGTTTTACAACCACGAAGCGACCGACATGGCTTGGCTCGTGCTGCGCGATTTCGCCGGGCCGATGGTCTTGGGCAAGGAGATCAGCGCGCCCACCGAAGTGCCTGCGCTGACCGCCCGTATTCGCGGCAACAAGATGGCGCGCGCCGCGCTTGAATGCGCCATCTGGGATCTGGAAGCGCGGCGGCAAGGCGTCCCGCTCTGGCAACTGCTGGGCGGCACGCAGGAAGTCATCAATTGCGGCGTCTCGCTGGGCTTGGAAGACACCGACGCGGCGATGCTCAAGAAGGTCGAAAAGGAAGTCGCCGCCGGGTATCAACGCATCAAGATCAAAATCAAACCGGGCCGCGATTACGCGATGATCCGGGCGTTGCGCGCCGAGTATCCCGACATCACGATGTCGGTGGACGCCAATTCGGCTTACACCCTGAACGATGTCGCGTTGCTCAAGAAGATGGACGAGTTCAAGTTGCTGATGATCGAACAGCCGCTGGCCTACGACGACATCATTGACCACGCGGCGCTGCAACCGCAGTTGCAAACGGCTCTCTGCCTGGACGAATCCATACTGAGCGAAGACGACGCGCGCAAGGCGCTGCAACTGGGCGCCTGCCGCATCATCAACATCAAACTGGGCCGCGTCTCCGGCCACACCGAAGCGCGCAAGATTCAGGCCTATTGCCACGCGCGCAACATCCCGACCTGGTGCGGCGGGATGTTGGAAGCGGGCATCGGACGCGCCCACAACATTCACATGTCCACGCTGCCGGGCTTCACGCTGCCGGGCGACGTGTCGGCGTCACAGCGTTACTGGGCGGAGGACATCATCACACCGCCGGTCGAGGTGACGCCGCGCGGGACGATTCCGCGACCGATGGGCGTTGGGTTGGGGTATGAGGTGAATGAGAAACGGATTGCGGCGGTGACGGTGCGGACGGAAGTGATTGAGTAATGATAATGAATGAAATTCGCAACAGGGTGACGTTTGTGACGGCGTTGTTCAACGCGACGGAGGTGCGGGATTACTTCATCAACGACTGCTGCTTTGGCGACGATTGCGCAGCATGGTTGATTGACAAGCTGAGATCCCAAAGCGACCTGCAAGTGGAGGCGGAACCCGTCCAGGAAGATTGGGGCTGGTGTTTTGGCGCGATGGTTGGCCAGCGCGATTTTCTGATCGGTGTCGGTCTTTGCGAAGATGACGACGTGCCGAACCGTTGGCTGGTGTTCATTGATTCGCAACTTGGTTCAGTGAGGCGAATGTTGTTCGGGCAAGCGGATCAGGCTGAACATCTGGCGGTTTGCACAGCGGTAGATCACGTGCTGAAGCTTGAGCCCAGGATCAGCGACATGCGCTGGCACACGAAGGCAAGTTTTGATAGCGGCAAGGAAGATGATTGGTGTGGCAGCCCGAGTGACGTGTGAATCACAAAGGTGTTGTCTCATTGCGCGGAGCGCCGCCGCCCACGGGAACGGCTGCACTGTTGTCCGCACTATTCACCCGCGATTGACCAACCGAGCAGTTCCAACATCACAACCCATCCATCGGGAGGAAACAGCAATGGCAGAGAATCGTGGAGTCGTTTATTTAGGGCCGGGTAAAGTCGAGGTGCAGGACATCAAATATCCGAAGCTTGCCAACCCCAAAGGCAAGAAGATTGATCACGCGGTAATCCTGAAGGTCGTCTCGACCAACATTTGCGGCAGCGACCAGCACATGGTGCGCGGCCGCACGACTGCGCCCGCCGGGCTGGTGCTGGGGCACGAGATCACCGGCGAGGTGATCGAAGCCGGCAAGGGCGTCGAATTTCTGAAGGTCGGCGATTTGTGCTCGGTGCCCTTCAACGTGGCCTGCGGACGTTGCCGCAGTTGCAAGGAGCAGAAGACCGGCGTCTGTCTGACCGTCAACCCGGCGCGGGCGGGCGGCGCTTACGGCTACGTAGACATGGGCGGCTGGGTCGGCGGGCAGGCCGAATACGTGCTGGTGCCGTATGCCGATTTCAACCTGTTGAAGTTCCCTGACAAAGACCGGGCAATGGCGAAGATCAAGGACTTGACCTGTCTGTCCGACATTTTGCCAACGGGCTATCACGGCTGCGTGTCGGCGGGCGTAGGGCCGGGCACGATAGTGTATGTCGCGGGCGCGGGGCCGGTGGGCTTGGCGGCGGCGGCGGCGGCGCAACTGTTGGGCGCGGCCTGCGTGATCGTGGGCGATCTGATTCCGGCGCGTTTGAAGCAGGCGAAATCCTTCGGCTGTGAGGTGGTGGATTTGTCGAAGAGCGCCACGTTGGCCGAACAGATTGATCAGATCGTCGGCGAGCCGCAGGTTGATTGCGCGGTGGACGCGGTCGGCTTTGAGGCGCGCGGACACGGGGCGTTGGCAAGCGTCGAACGGCCCGCGACGGTGCTCAATTCGATTATGGAAATCACGCGGGCCGGCGGCGCGCTGGGCATTCCCGGCCTTTATGTGACCGACGATCCGGGCGGCGTGGATGACAACGCGAAGATCGGCAGTCTGAGCATCCGCCTCGGTTTGGGCTGGGCGAAGAGTCATTCGTTTGTGACCGGGCAGACGCCGGTGTTGAAATACAACCGGCAACTGATGAACGCGATCCTGTTCGACAAGATCAAGATCGCCAAAGCCGTCAATGTCACGGCCATCACGCTGGACGAGGCGCCGAAAGGCTACGCCGATTTTGATAAAGGCGCGGCGCGCAAGTTCGTGATTGATCCGCACGGGATGTTGAAGAAGGCGGCTTGAGGCGGTACCGCGCGCG
>JANOWX010000072.1:0-2973 GCA_031418175.1 Acidobacteriota bacterium
AGCCTGCGGGCGTGGCGCAGGGCGAATGCTGAAAGGAAACCCTCCGGCCTCATTCCGTCTGCCGCCACGCCCGCAGGCTGGAAGCCGTGCGCACCCAGGTTAATCGCGTTTCCACTCGGTCAACACATACTCCAAATCGAAATCATTCCAATCGTAACGCAGCAAGATACGGTCTTGCCCCGTCACCCAGAGATGCGAGGTCGGCACCTTCAGCATGTCCGAATCCATCGTGAAATGCGTGGCTTTGAATGTCCCCGCCGGCACAGTGATCTCTTCTTCGCCGAGCATCTTGATGCGGTAAACCTCCAGCCGCCCCAACGGCCCATCCGTCCCGTTCCACTTGGTCGAGGTGTTGTAAAACGTGCGCGTCTGTTCGCCGCCGCGCGCGTGGTCGTAGTTGAACCAAATCCAGCCATCCAGCATCACCGCGTGCGTCGTGATCGAAAAGTAATCCAGCGGCACCTTGACCGTTTGCGCCGTGTGGCCCGTCTCTATGCCGTCGGCCAGCACCTCCATTTTGTCGCCGTTCACGCGGAACAGGCCGTGCCCGATCAACTGTTCGGCGACCTGCAAGCGAATAAACGCATCGGTGGGCCGCCCGTCTTTGCCGCGCGTGTAAGTCACATCGCGCACGAATTTGGAATCGTCCGTCATTGAGAGCGTGCGCATGGTGACTGAGCCGTCGCGGTTGCGCGTCAGCCACCAATCTTCGCGTCCGCGTTCGACGCCGGTGGATTTTTTGCGATAGCTCAAGCGGCCGTGTTGGTAATTGAGTTCAGCCATAGTCTTGTTTGGGGTTCGGGCCAGCGGCTTGCCCGGTTGCTGGTTTGCTGTTTGCGCGCGGCTCAGCATTACGCCAAATGCCAGCAATACAAATACAACCGGAAAGGTCAGCTTATTTTTCATGGTTCCGTTTTCAGGCTGCCACGGCGCGCTTGGGCACCAGTTTCACCAACAACAACGCCGCCACAAACGCGATCACCGACGCGCCAAACACCGCCGTGAAGCCCGCGCTGTAATCGCCCGCCGCCTGCGCCAGTTTGCCGGTCAGGTAATTGCCCAATGCGCCGCCGACCGTTTCGACGACGGTGATGACGCCGAGGATGCGGCCCAGTTCGCGCAGGCCGAAACATTCGGCGACCATCAATTGCACCAACACGAACGCGCCGCCGTAACCAAACCCGAAGGCCAGCGCAAAGGGATACGCCGTGGCCGCCGTCAGGCTCAGCAACATTGCGCCCGCCAGACAGAGCACGCCGCAACAAATCAGGTTGATCCAGACTTTGGGAAAGCGGTCGCTGAGCCAGCCGAAGCCCAGTTTGCCCACGATGCTGGCCGCGCCCATCGTGGATTGAATGTTGGCCGTCGCGGTCAACGACAAGCCTACGCGCGGGCTTTGCAAAAAGAGATTCAATTGCTGGACGACGGCCAGGATCGAATAGAAGGCCGTCGCCGCGCACAGCGAGAAGACATAAAACATCGGCGTGCGCAGCGCTTCGCCCAACGTCAGGCCGGGCAAGTTGGCGAGGGCGGCTTTGGGCGCAGCCGCTGTGTTGTCGTCGCTGTTGGCTGGCTCAGCGCCATCCGGCTCCAACCCCAGCTCGCGCGGATGCACGCGCACGATCAGCCAAATGGCCGGCAGCAAAATAAACCAGATGAGCATGCTCACCGCCAGCATGGCGACGCGCCAGTTATATTTTTCGATCAACGGGCGCGCCAGTTGCGGGATCAGGATGCCGCCCAGGCTGGTGCCCATCACGACCAGCCCCAGCGCGGAACCGCGCCGCCGTTTGAACCAATTCGAAATCAGCCAGGTATTGGGGAGCAGGGCGGCAAAGCTCAGCCCCAGCCCAAGCAAAATATGGGCGAGATAAATCTGGTTGGGATTGTTGGCCCGCGAATAAACAAACAGGCCCAGGCCCATCGCCACACAGCCAATACTCATCAACACCCGCAGGTTGACGCGGCCCAGCAGGTTGCCCGACAGCGATGACAGGCCTCCCGAAATCAGGAAGGTCAGCATCGTGGCCGTCCCAATCACCGAACGGTCGGTGATGCCCAGGTCGGTCAACACAGGTTGAAAAAAGACCGGCAAGCCGCCGACCGCCAGGCCGTTGGTGACCAGCATCGCCAGCGTCGAGACGGCGACGATCAGCCAGCCGTAGAAAAATTTGGCGCCGTCGCGCGGTGTGGTTTGCGCCATTGCGTCTTTCCTCATTGTCGGTTTAGTTGAATGCGGGAGGCCGCGAAAGGTGTCTGCTTCAGGTTGGCATTGACAACACTTGTTTGCCCGTTGCTGCCGCCGCGCCGCGCCTCTTGCGCCAGTTTGGCGCGGCGCAACGAAAGGCAGAGCTGCCGCAATTGCTCGACGCGGCGCAAGCGCGTATCCACAGCTTTTGGTGTCATATCCACTTTGGGTTCAGTCATTCCGTTTGTCCCTCCAGACGTGCGATGTCGTCCAGGTCTTGCCCGCTCCCGCGCAAACGTTTCAACGCGATCAAGCCGGCGCGCGAGACTACCGTGATTTCCGTGTCAGCCCAAGCCAACGTCTCACGCTCTTGCCACACTTGGCTTAACCGCTCCGTCACCAGCAGCAAATCAAGCACCAGCACGTCACCGGTTTCCGGGTCCGGTTTGGAGACACGGCGAATTTCGACCGCGCCTTGCGCAAAGGTCATCGGCTTGGCCGAAAAGATATAGCCTTGCGCGCGCGCCAACTCCAACACCGCGTCCAACGCTTCGGGCGGAATCAGCAAATCTATGTCCAGCGTGGCGCGCGGCTGATCGTGAATCGCTACGGCCAGGCCGCCGCACACGGCATACGGGAGGCCGCGCTCATACAAAGCGCGCGCGAGGTTTTTCAGTTCGTCATAAAGACTCAGCATATTTCTTTTGACGCGCAGCGTCTGTGGAGTGCGGCGGCTCGACGCCGCTTTTCTTTCGCAGGCGGAAGCTTCCGGTTTCCCGGCAGGC
>JANOWX010000073.1:0-7734 GCA_031418175.1 Acidobacteriota bacterium
CTTCTTCGTGCTCCTTCGTGTGCCTTCGTGGGAAGTCTGCTTGCAGTCAGATGCTTATTTGATCTTCGATTCGCCCTCGGCCATCGCCTGCAATTTGGCTTTGTGGCGCAGGATGTAGGCGATGAACGCACGCGCCGGCGAAGGCTGAAACCGCCCCAGCGAAACCATCGCCACCGAACGCCGCAACCGGTGGCCGGTGATGCGCAATTGCGCCAGCTTGCCCGCTTTGACCTCTTCCATCACCGTCCACGAAGGCACCAGCGAGATGCCGACGACCATGCGTTTGATGAAAAAGGTATCGTTGGATTCCAGCGCCAGATCGGGCCGCACGCCGATTTGATCGAAGAACTGATCGGTCGCGCGCCGAATCGAAGCGCCGCGCTCGAACAGGATGAAGCGTTCGTGTTCGATCTCTGCGACCGTGGCCGCGCGCTTTTTCGCCAGCCGATGCTCGCTGCTGACGGCCAGCACCAACTCATCATCGAAGAGTTTCGTCACCTGCAAATTCGGCGAATACACCGCCAGCGAAGCGAAGCCCACGTCCGCCGCGCCATTCAAAATATCGGCCACGGTTTGCTCCGTGCTCGCCGTCGTGCGAAAGGCCAGATCAACGCCCGGATGCGAATCCATAAACGATTCAAAGAGCGGCGCGAACAGATAAACAAAGGCCTGTGTCGCGGCCGCCACGCGCACGCGCCCTTGCGGCACGTTGGCGCGGCCCGAGACGCGCTCGCGCAAGGCTTCGGTCTCGTCCAGTATGCGTTCGACGTGTTCGAGCGCGAGCTTGCCCGCCTGCGACAGCTTCACGCCGCGTTTGGCGCGGATGAACAGCGGTTCGCGCAATTCCTCTTCCAGCGCCTTGATCTGATGGCTGACGGCCGATTGCGTCAGGTGCAAACGTTCCGCCGCGCGCGTGAAATTGAGCGTTTCGGCCACCGCGCGGAAGGTGCGCAGTTGTGTCATTTCCATAGTGGCTGCCTCCTTGCGTAAAGTTTAAGTCATTACCAGATTCGATGGCCGGGATTAAAACAATGAGTTAGACAAATGGCAAGCCCGCTCGCATACTCGCCGTCGAAAAGAGCTTCCCACAGTTCAGCGGTCACTTTCGGTAAGGGTTTCATTTGTCTGACGGAGGAAGCCGCAGAAGGATGGGAGCGCTATTAAACGGCCAACAGAGCCGTGGCGGAGGAACAACAGACTTTGCTGGGATTGAGTTGTTCTCCTCCGCCTTTTAACTGTGACGCCGGATTATTTTTTGATCTTTTATAACCCGTTGCGCCGCGCGTCACGAGTTGGTTTTCAGCGCAACGGCTCTCGTCTTCATACCCGGCGGGGCGGCCCGCACGGCTGTGTCGAATGCGCTCGCCCGTGTGCAGACGTGGCGGGGGCAATGCTCATTGGCTCGTTAAGCAACATCATCAAGTCGTCCTGACAAAGGCTGCGGAAGTTTTTCCGCAGCCTGATTTTTTTGGCATCATCTGAAAGTGAAAGTTGTGAGTGGGCGCTCTGTTGCGCGGCTGTGCCGCCTGATGTGCGGAAGGTCTGTGACCTTCCGCAGGCGCTCACTGAATCTTCCGGGGCTACGCCCGGGCTACGCCCCAACGTCGGGGCGTAGCCCCGCAGGAAAAATGAGGCCGTGGCCGGAAGGTCGCAGACCTTCCGCACATCAGGCGGCACAGCCGCAAAACCTCATTCCTTGGCTCGCACAGTTTCCAGCCAAATGAAGACACTCACCCTGCTGCCACTCGATTGATAGTGATTTGCCGCGCGTCGCCGCCGCCATCGTCAATCCGCACATGATAAGCGCCGGGCAAGGAGAATGACCCAAGCCGCTCCGGCCATTCAATCAACACCACCGCATTCGGCTCGCTGAACAATTCGTCCAAGCCCAATTCATAGGCCTCCGCTGTGCCGCCCTTGATGCGATACAGATCGAGATGGTAAAGCTTCATGCGCCCGACGTGCGCATTGACCAGCGTGAAGGTGGGGCTGGTGACCTCTGCCGGATCAATGTCTAGGCCCGCCGCGATGCCTTTGGCAAAGACGGTCTTGCCCGCGCCCAGGTCGCCTTGCAACAGGAAGAGGGTCGCGCGGTCGAGCGCTGCGCCGATGCCGTAGGCCAGCTCAAAGGTCTCTTCGGCGGAATGCGTGACGAATTGGCCGGTGGGAATTTCAGTCATCAGATGGTCGTGATCGGGTTGGATTGGCCGCGCTCCGCCGTGCCGCCGATGTGCAGGATGGCCTCGCTCAAATGGGCGATGATGTCGGAGGCAATCAGCGAACGTTGCCCCAGTTTGTTGGCCGCCAAATCGCCCGCCAAGCCGTGCAGGTAAACGGCCGCCATGGTCGCTTCGAGCGGCGCTTGCGGACGTTGTGCCAAGAGGCCAGCCAACAACCCCGTCAGCACATCGCCCGACCCGGCGGTCGCCATCCCGGCATTGCCGGTCGGATTGACATAGACCTCGCCATCGGGCGCGGCAATCAGCGTGCGGCTGCCTTTGAGCACGGTGATGACGTGGTGTGCGGTGGCGAACTCGCGCGCAATGCTGATGTGGTCGGCAACAACATCGGCGTTCGTCTGGCCGGTGAGGCGCGCCATTTCGCCCGGATGCGGCGTGATGATGATGGGCAGTTCGTCCGAGCCTTTGAGTTCGGCGGGCCAGGGCGCGAGCGCGTTCAAGCCATCGGCGTCAATGACGAGTGGCGCGTTGCGGCGTTCGACGAATTCGCGGACGAACCGGCGCGTGCTTTCGTCGCTGGCCGACAACCCTGGGCCGAGCGCGAGCACGGTGCGTTTGTCCGCCAGGTGCAAGGCGCGTTCGAGCGCGGCGTGCGTGAGCGCCCCCGCTTCGTTCTCGTCCAAGCCCTCGGTCATCACTTCGTTTTTGCATTGGGTGACGAGCAGGGCTTGGGCGGATTGCGCGGTGGCAACGGTGACGAGGCCCGCGCCCGCGCGCAGGACGGCTTCGGCGGACAAGGCTGCCGCGCCCGTCTTGCCGCGTGAACCGGCGATGAGCAGCACATCGCCAACTGCGGTCTTGTGCGCGCTGGCCGTGCGGCGCGAAGCATCCAGCCAATTTTTGATTTGTACTTCTTCCACCAGATTGAGTTGCGAACCGACTTCTTCAAACAGACATTTGGGCGTGCCGATTGAGGCGATGACCAGCTTGCCGTTGGCTTCGCGAGCGGGCGCAAGCACGTTGCCGATTTTGGGGCCGGTGAAAGCGACGGTGAGGTCGGCGCGGACATGCGGGCCAAGTGGATGTTCGTGATCGGATGAGAGGCCGGAAGGGATGTCAACGGAAACCACAGCTTCTAACAGTGCATTCCAATCTCTTTCGCGCTCTATCAAATTGATTGCCTCTGCATAGAGACCTTCAACAGGGCGTGTGAGGCCAGTGCCGAATAAGGCATCAACAATCAGATGCGGGAAATCCTCGATTTCGCCAAGTTCATCAATGTTAGTAATCTCATCAAGGGTAAGCATCCCGCGTTTGAACGGGCCCGCCAGTTGGGTGAGTCTGCGGGCGCTTTCAAAATTTGCCAGCGCCGCTCCTGTCAAATCACCAAGCTCGCCAAACAGGAGTAGGCTGACCTGTGCCGCGCCGCGCTGGATCAACTGCCGCGCGATCACGGCTCCATCGCCGCCGTTATTTCCTTTGCCGCAAAAAATGGTGATCCACTTGTTAGCAACTGGCCCGTATTCCTGGATGATGGCTTCAACGACGCGCGCGCCCGCTGTTTCCATCAACGTCGCATACGGAATCCCGCAGCGTTCGACGGTCAGCCGATCCAGTTCGCGCATTTGTGCCGCCGTAAAAATTTTCATCACGCGCATTATCTCCCGGCACAGAAAGAGCGCAAGAAAGCTGTTTGCTTCATGCGCTCTTGGGTGCTGAACCAACTCTTTCAGAGCTTTCAAGTCACGCTATTGGCTGCAACTCAGCCGTGGCAAGGATCGCGGATTTCACTGCCTGCGGTAACTTCACCGGAACGAAATAGCTTGCCGAAAAAAGGTAATCTTCGCCCGATTCGTCAATGACGCGAAGCATGTTATGCCGTGCGCCCTTTTCGTCGGGTAATACGCGATAGATTTTCCATAACTGCAACGAAGCCGGGTAGTCTTCGTTTTTGACACAAATTACAAATTGCGGTTTCGCGCTCATGACCGGTTACGCCTGCAATGTTTCTGCTTGCGGCGGCGCAACGGACAGGGATTGCTGAACCGCCAGGTGAATTTCCGCGCGCAGCATCTCGCGCAGCCCCTGGGCCGTGAGCCATTCGCGCAAGGCCTGGTTGATCAATTGCTCGCAGCTTTGTCCGTTGGCCGCGAGTTGGCAAAACTGATCGAAGGTCTCTCGCTCAATCCGCACATGCTGATACAGCAGGGCGGCGGCGGCGCGGCGGCGCTCGCGTTCCGCTGGCCCACGGTGAAGCTTGGTCGGGTCAGGCGGCACTTCACGCATATTGGCTTGATAATCGAAGGTGTCATTGTCTTCCATAGTATTCATCAATCCATCTCCCTTCCGCATCGAAAGCAGTAATGATGCGACAGAGCGGCGAATCCTCGTCGGTAAAGACTATCATCAGCACACGACCCAAGGGCGTCCGGCCTATCCACCGCCACCGCTCTTCGTGTTCAGTCGGGTCTATGGCTTCAAATCCGGCAGGGTCTTCAAACGCGGCGACGACTTCAGAGAACTTGACGTTGTGATCTTTGACGACGGTCTGGTATTTCGTTTCATCCCAAACATAACCGATGTCCATCTTCTCTCTTTGGCCCCCGATTGGCACTAGTTCAAAAGGGGCTTCCTTGTTTGTTCGCATCAACGAAAACATCCGAGAAGCTTGCAGCTTGCTGAATGGTTTCGCAGTCGCGCCAACGAAAAGGCGCAAGAGGAACCCTCCCCTTGCGCCCAACGTTTGCAACCGTCTTGCAGCTTAGCCAGCCTGCGGCGTGAACTTCAGCTTCTTATTGTCATTCCACAACTCATC
The DNA here is from genome assembly GCA_031418175.1 of Acidobacteriota bacterium. Taxonomy (GTDB): domain Bacteria; phylum Acidobacteriota; class Blastocatellia; order RBC074; family RBC074; genus JACPYM01. The sequence goes on from JANOWX010000073.1 coordinate 4,996, forward strand.
CCAGGTGAGCGCTTCGCGCCGGTAGGCCGATTCGCGGCCCAGAATCGCCGTGAAAGTGCTTTCGACGCCGAACTTGGTGTCGTTGCGGTATTTGTCTTCGCCCTCGCCTTTGCCCAGCACGCTGGCGACGAAGGTGGCGGCCTCTTGATCGTAGTGCTTGTCATCATCGCCTTGATAGCGATAAAGCGGCGCGGGGTTGGGTTCCTTGCGGGTGGCCAGCGCTTCAATGCGCACGCCGCCCGTGCCGCCTTTGCCAGCCGAAGTCGTGAAGGTGCCTTTGGTGCCGCGAATCGTTTCGGAAACGTCGCCGACGACGCCGTCCACCTGCACGCAGGTGTTGGTCGAGAGCACGCCGTTGGCGTATTCGTAGTTGATCGCGAAATGATCGTGGATGTCGCCGAGGCCTTCGCGTTTGTCGAAGACCGCGCTGATGCCGGCGGCGCGCACCGGGTGGGCGTTCATGAACCAGTTGATCACGTCAATGTTGTGGATGTTCTGTTCGACGATGTGATCGCCCGACAACCATTTGAAGAAGTACCAGTGCTGGACTTCGAAATCCAGTTGCGATTTCCAGTCAGCGCGTTTGCCGCGCCGTTCGCCCCAAATTCTGCCCATATCCCAGGCCGAATGCGCCATCACGGCTTGGCCCATCGCGCCTTCGTCAAAGAGCTTCTTGGCCGCGCGGTAGGCTTTGGAATAGTGGCGCTGCAAGCCGACCACGACGGTCAGGTTTTGCAGCTTGGCCTTGTCGCCGGCCTCCATCACGATGTGACAGCCGGGCACGTCCACGGCCAGCGGCTTTTCGGCAAAGATGTGCTTCTTGGCCGCGACCGCCGCTCTGAAATGTTCGGGACGGAAGCCCGGCGGCGTCACCAGCAGCACGGCGTCCACTTTGGAGCCGATGACTTCCTTGTAGGCGTCAATGCCGACATGGGCGCGCTTGGCGTCAACCTTGAAGCGCGTGGCAGCCTTGTCCGACTGGGTTTTGAAGTAATCGCCGACGGCGACGATCTTGGCTTCGTTGGTTTGTTCCAGCAGTTGGGCGTCGCGTGTGCCCTGGCCGCCGCAACCGATGAAGCCGACTTCGACCATGGAATTGGCGGTGGTGCCGCGCACCGACTTGGCTTCGACAATCGTGAAGGTCGAAGCAGCGGCGGCGACCGCCGAACTTTTGACAAATGTCCTGCGGGAAACGAGGTCTTGTTTGTTGCTCATAAACTCCTCTGTATGGGAAAGGTGAACGACATGGCCGCGAGCCGCCGCCAGCCATTCAAATGTGTTTTGCGATTTTGTAACGGAGAGCGGAAACCGGGTGAACGATCCCGGCGCTGTGCAGACGCGCGCATTGTAGTCAATCGCAACTGAACTGGTAAAGCCAATTTCGGACTTCCAATGACCTATTCATTCGCGGAAAACGTCCGACAAGCTGCCAGCTTGTCGGAGCCTCGGCTGGCGAACCAGTTGGTTTACCGCCACGCCCTCGACAAGCTGGCAGCTTATCGGACACCCTGCGGACTTCCGGCTTGACAGCGTTGCCGGGCGGATAGTTTGATAGCGCCCGCCCCGGAACTTCCGGTTTTCTCCTTTGGTGTTTTGATGACAAGTCGTGCGCGTTCCCTCATGGTCATTGTCCTATTGTCGCTCGCCGCCCTTTTCCTATGGGCCATTCACGCGGAAGTCCACAGCTATGATCACCGCATCATCGCCAATCCGGCGCGGCTGAATACCGAAAACTGGCCGCGCCCGCGCGTAGCGGTCGTGTTTGGCGCGAGCGTTTTTAGCAACGGAGAACTCTCGCCCATGCTGGAAGACCGCGTGGACACGGCCATCGAACTATATCGCGCCAAACTGATAGACAAGATTTTGGTCTCCGGCGACAACCGCCATCCCAGCTACAACGAACCGAAGGCGATGTATGAATACCTGATCACGCACGCGGTAGATAAGAAAGACGCGGTGATTGATTACGCCGGACGCTCGACCTACGAAACCTGTTTGCGGGCGAAAGAGGTCTTCGGCTTGCGGCACGCGGTGCTGGTGACGCAAGGCTATCATTTGCCGCGCTCGCTGTATCTGGCCAATGAATTGGGACTCGATGCGGTCGGCGTCGCCAGCGACATCAAACTTAAACGCGACGTGGATTACCAGCGCTTGCGCGAATGGGCGGCGGAGATCAAGGCGTTTTTCAACCTGCGCCTGTTGCCGCCTGAAGCCGTGTTGGGCGAGCGCATTCCGATCAAGTAGTTGGATAAGGTAGAGAAGAGTTTCAAACGCCAAGCTGCCAAGCGCGCCAAGATGGAGAAAGGGACAGGCCGCTTTCACCAAGCTCTCTTGGCCTCTTGGCGTTGAGGCGCACTGCCGTTACTGACTGCCTGCTACCGCAGGTTATTTATGAACGTATTCGATTTGCTTATCGCCCACAGCCTTTCTTGACAGCTTCTGACCCCATCCGCATAATGCGCCGCGTCTTGTTACTTTCACCAAACAATATGCATTCCAGGCTGATTACAAATCGGATGACGAGCAACCGCGCCGCGTTGTGGTCTTGGTCTGCGCGCTCCGCCTTCGCGTTTAGCTTTTATTTTTATTTTAGCAACGACAGAAGGGTCGGAGGCTCGCTCATCTAACGCCTGACGCAAAAGCGAGATCAACGAAACGGCCCTTCTCTTCCAACGAGAGAAGGGCCGTTTGATTTTTTTTGTGTCAGTAGCCCGACTGTGAGGGAGGGCAGGCTCGGTG
>JANOWX010000074.1:0-1849 GCA_031418175.1 Acidobacteriota bacterium
ATGGCGGGCAGCTACACCGTCAAGGTGACGGACGCCAACGGCTGTGCGTCGGCTGTCTCCGCCGCCACCGTCGTGACGGAAAACCCGTTGGCCACAGTCAACGCAGGTGTTGACCAAACAGTGGCCAATTGCGGCTTCCCCATTCAACTGGCGGGAACCATTGGTGGCGGCGCCACGAGCGCGACCTGGACAACCAGCGGCACGGGCGCCTTCAGTCCGAACGCGACCACGCTCAACGCGACGTATGTGCCATCGCTGGCCGACATCACGGCTGGCATGGTTACGTTGACGTTGACCACGGACGATCCGGCTGGGCCCTGTCCGCTGGCCAGCGACACGATGAAGATCACCTTCGCGTGCCAGGCTGATCTGGCCGTGCAAAAGAACGGCCCGGCGGCGGTGGCGCCGAACGGCATGGTGATCTACACGATTCGGGTCAGTAACGCGGGGCCGAGTACGGCCGATGGCGCAGTGGTGAACGATACGTTCCCGGCTGGGCTGACCGCTGTGACTTGGACGTGCGACGCTGAGACAGGCGGCGCAAACTGCGGGGTTGGCGCAGGCGCCGGGAATATCAACACGACAATTATGACTTTCCCGGTTGGCGGAAGTGTGACCTTCACGGTGATGGGCACGGCCCCGGCGACGGGTACCTTCGTCAACACCGCGACCGTCGCAACGCCGCCAGGCATCACCGATCCGAACCTTGCCAACAACTCGAGTTCGGTGACCACGACAGTCGGTTTCGTGCCGACGACGGCAGATTTGGCTGTGGTCAAATCAGGGCCTGCGACAGTCGCGCCACTGGGAACCGTGATTTATACGATGGTGGTGACCAACGCCGGGCCGGGCCGGGCGAACGGAGCCGCGTTTACCGATCCAACACCCTTCTTGACGGCCGTAACCTGGACTTGCGGAGACGAAACCGCGGGGGCCAGTTGCGGCACGGCTGGCGGCGTCGGCAATATCAATACGACGATCGCGACGTTCCCGGCAGGCGCGAGCGTAACCTTCAGGGTGACAGGCACGGCGCCGGCAGCGGGTAATCTGGTCAATACCGCGACGGTTGCGCCGCCCGCTGGTGTGACCGATCCGATTCCAAATAACAACACCAGTTCGGCGCCAACAGTGGTGCAAGCGCCGACAGTCACCGCCGATCTATATGCCATCAAGACCGGGCCGGCGACCGTCGGGCCAAATGGGACGGTGGTTTACACGGTGATCGTGGGCAATTCAGGCCCCGGCGGCGCGACGAATGCGCAGTTCACCGATAACGTGCCGGCTGTGCTGAGCAGCGTAACCTGGACGTGTGGCAGTCCAACCGGCGGCGCGAGTTGCGGCGTAGCGAATGGCAGCGGCAATGCGATCTCGACGACGGTGGCAAGTTTACCGGCCAACAGCACTGTGACCTTCATCATCACGGGCACAGCGCCGGCGTCGGGCAGTTTCGTCAATAGCGCGACCATCACGCCGCCGGTCGGGACGGTTGATCCTGATCCGACCGACAACATTGGCGGCCCGGTAATCACGAACATCATCTGCCCACCCATCACCATCAATCCCGCCGCGTTGCCAGCGGCCACAGCGGGCGTGTTTTACAGCCAGTCAATCACGGCTGTGCCGGCTGGCGGTGGTTACACGTTTATGGTCACGGGCGGAGCCTTGCCGCCGGGCTTGACGCTGGCGCCCAACGGCCTGCTCAGCGGCACGCCAACGACGACGGGTTCGTTCAACTTCACCGTCATGGCGACCGGTTTCGGCGGCGGTTGCGCGAATTCGCGGACGTATAGCAATTTCGCCGTCAACTGTCCGACAATCACGGTGCCGCAGCCGCCGCCGGTCACGGCTG
>JANOWX010000075.1:0-3910 GCA_031418175.1 Acidobacteriota bacterium
CTCAAAGAGCGGGAGCAAACCATCGCGCTGTACGGCAAAGACCTTGCCAGCGCCACGCCGCCCGCGCAGGTTCAGGGAGCCAGCCAACACGTCGCGCAACCCGAAAGCACAGAGGCGGGGGCTACGGTTGAAGAACCTGCACCGAAGCCGCTCGTTTTCAAACCAATCGAGCCGCTCGCGCCCGCGGTTGCCGCTTTGGTGAGTGAAAGCGCCTTGAACGGCGGCGCGATGCATCGGCGCTTGCTCGATTTCACTTACAAGTTGAAAAAAACGCGGCGCGTGCTGGATCGCAATGGCAAATCCATTGCCGCGCAAGAACAAATTTTTGAAGCCTTCCCGATTCGCGGTGAACACGTGCTGATCAAGCTGAGTACGGACGGCATCTCTGCGCGCACGCTGGCGGACGAACGCAGCCGTGCGGCCAAGCAGTTGGAAGAAGCTGAACGCGAGCGCCAAAACGAAAAAGCTAACTCAAAAGAGATTCAGGACGATTACGTTTCAGCCGGCGTTTCGGGTGTTTACGCGGGCAAACCGGGCTATGTCTCGATCAGTCTCTCTGAGTTGCTGCGTGATGTAGACTTCTTTGCGCCACGTTCGGAAACGGTGAGTGACCGCGCCACGCTGGTGCTAAATTTTCGCCCGCGTTCTAGCCTCACTCTGCAACGCCATCACGCCTACATTGGCAAGCTGGTCGGCACGCTTTGGATTGACGAAGCGGACAAGACGGTGATGCGGCTGGAAGGCTGGCCTGCCTCTGAAGCGGCGTTCGATCTGATTCAATCCATCGCGCCGCGCAATGATGCGGCCTTGATTTACCAGCAAGCCCGCCAGCCGAATGGCATGTGGTTCCCGGCGCAGATCAGCATGAATGCCAATGGCCGCCCGGATATTTTCAACGGATTGAATTGGGAAGTCGTCTTCGAGTTTAGCAACTACCAGCAATTCAATACCCAGGCGGATGACGTCAAGCTCAAGAACCCTGTCAAGAATCCTTAATCGCTCAGAATGTCGAGGTGCGCACTATGCTGCTTCCCATCCTTTTGCTGAGTCTGTTTTTCACATCGCTCCCGGTTCAGAAATTTGTCATCATCGGCAGCGTGCGTGATACCGCCGGGCGCAGCGTGCCCAATGTACGTGTGCTCGCCATAGACGAGAATTTTCAGCCGATTCGCACCATCTTTGTGGATGGCAGCGGCCAGTTTTTTATCCGGGGCTTGAGTCCGGGACGCTATCAGTTCCGGGTCGAGCCCACAGGCACGCCATATCAGGAACAAGAGACCGGCTGGATTGAATTGCAAGCGATCCGCATGCGTCCGGGCGGAACCGAGAATTACCCCCTTGATTTCGTGCTGAAATTCAAAGCTGGCAAAGCGCATGAACCGCGTGGCGAAACGGTCTTTGTTCAAACTGTGCCAGAGAACGCGCGCGTGCTTTATGAACGGGGGGCGAAAAGCGTGCGCGAAGGGCAGCTTGATGCTGGGATGGCGGAGCTAAAACAGGCGCTCAAGCTTTTCCCCAATTACTTTCAAGCCTTGGAACTACTGGGCAAAGAGCAGGTCAAAGCCGGTCAATATGAGGCCGGGATGACCGTGTTATTGCAAGCCCTCAATATCAATCCGCGCGCGGCCGCCAGTCATTATGCGTTGGGCGTAGCGTATCTGAAGCTTGGCCAGGTTGAAGCGGCAATCGCGGCGTTGAACAGAGCCGCGAACTTCAATCCGTCGAATGCCAATACGCAGATGATGCTCGGCGTTGCGTTCAACCAGCAGAATCAGTTGGCCCAAGCCGCCACGGCGTTCAAAAAAGCGCTACAACTTGGTGGCGTTGCCGCCGCCGAAGCGCATTTTTACCTGGCCAGTGTTTATGAAAAGCAACAACACTTTGCCGCCGCCGTGGCTGAACTGGAGCTTTATCTCAAAGAGGCCAAAGAGATCAAAGACCCCGCCTATATTCGGGAGATCATCCGTGGATTGAAGGAAAGGGACAAAAAGCCGTTGAAGTAGGCTTGGGCATACGGTATCCGTGGTCGTGGGCTAAAGTTGTGTTGCTGTCAAAAAAAGAGAATGTCGTGACACCCGACGCAGAGCGTGTCCGTAGACACCAATACCGGCGTTCCCAGGTTGAGGAAAAAAAATGGGCGGCTTACCCGTTAAGGATAAGCCGCCCGCTTTGTTTTCAGTTTAGCCTTTAAGAGGGCAAAACTTAGAACTGAACACGCATCCCGAGACGGACATCGCGGATCCCTTGATAAGTATTGGCGAATCCGTAGTTGATGTTTCTCGCCGGAGCCGTACCAGTAACCGGACTGACTAACCGATTGACGTCCCAACCACCCTTGTAGAAGTCAGCATCAGAAAGACTGAGTTGTCCACTACGGTTGAAGGCTTGGTCGGTGTTGGTCACGGATGCTTGGTTGAACAAGTTCGTGATATTGGCGTCAAACTTCATCTTGACCCGTTCGCCCAGGTTGATCGTGTGAGCAATCAGGAAGTCGGTTTGCGTCAGCGCCGGCGTGCGGCCCAAATCGCCACGGCCATTAAAGAAGACCGGGACGATGAATGTCACAGTGGACGAGAGGGGAGTACCGCTGTAAGCAATCTGGTTGATCGAGAACAGCGTTTCGCCTGACTTCCCGCCCCACGGTTGCGCGTAGTTCAAGAAGAGCTTGAAGGTGTGCGGACGATCCGTCGCCAATAAACCGTAAACATTCTGCCCCTTCGAATCAAAGTTGCCCGGCGAAAGGTCGAAGGCACGACTCACGTTCGGGTCGGAACGACCATTCTCGTCAGAGTTGGCCAGACCGCCCCAGTTACCATAGAGACGGCTGTAAGTGTAGGAAGCGTTATAGTTCAAGCGCTTCAAGATGCTTTCGCTGAAACGGCCGTCCAGGCGGAACTCGACACCGTCGAAGTTACGCACGGCTCTCGGCGTCAGAGGCACACCGCTCGCGGTGACGAACTTCTTGGCATCCGTTGACCCGAAGCCGGGATTGCCAATCGTGTAAACTTCGCTTCCCGTGGCGTCAAGCACGCCAATGTCTTCAATACCGCGCACCAAGCGGCTGCGAGTGTAACGCACATTGAAGAGCATGCCCGGTTTAATCTCATGATCGAGCGCCACTGAATATTGACGCGAAGACATCGGTTTGATGTCGGTGTCAATACCATCCAGTTGACCCTGAGCATTGATCTGCACCGTGCGGTGATTGATATCAATCACCTTCGCCGTGCCACCTGCCAAAGCAGCCACATTCGCCAAGGTGAGCTTGGAAATATCGGGGTCATTCAACAGGAAAACGTGGTCGTGCCAGTAATCGCCGCCAAACGAACCACGCGCCAATTCATACTTCATCAAATCGAAGTATTGACCGTAGCTGGCGCTGATTTTCCATTTGCCATCGCCACGCACGTCCCACGCGCCGCCGATGAGCGGCGCGACCTTGTCTCCCCAGCCAAAACTGATGGGGTTCGCAACTGCCCGTCCACCGGATTCAGCGGTGTAAGGCGGCAGGAATTCGTTTTCAACGCGGATGCCCGCATTGATGGTAACGTTCTTCAACACCTGCCAGGAATCCTGCACATAGAAGCCCTGGTTACGGCTGTTGACCTTTGCGTTGAGGCGCACGCCATCACGCCAGATGTAGTGGCCATAAGTGCCTTTCACATTCGAGATCACCGGAGGGCGGTTAAATGCTTCGCCCCAAACAATGCGAAAGGCTCCCTGGGTGAAATTACTTAAAACGTCATTATTCAGGCGGTTCAATGCAAAACCACCTTTGAAGCTATGACGCTGACCAAACCAATTTGTGAGGTGGATGGCATTCAGATAGACATTGTGGCGAGTCGTGATGTCTTTGACAGTAGCTAAAGTAGAAGCGGTGTTCGCGAAGCCACTTGCTTGCCGAAAAGCC
>JANOWX010000076.1:0-18011 GCA_031418175.1 Acidobacteriota bacterium
CCAATCGCTGGCGCTGTTCGATCAGGTAAACCAGCACGCCGAAGGTCTTCGGGCGCAGGTAATGCTCCTGGCCGGCGACGCGCAACTGCTGGCGTTGCGGATCAAGCTCGGCTGCGCCGAAGCGATAGATTGGTTGGTTGGCATCGTTCATTGAAGCACCGCTGGCCGCCCGCAGGCAGGTTTCATTGCAAATGCATCACCCAGATATTGCCCGTCGTCTCGGCGTACTCGTAAACCATCTGCTGCCCCAGCGGAGACCAGGCAGGATAACGCACGAAGGAATTCAGCTTCGTGTAATTCGTCAGTTGCTTTTGCTGCTTCGTCGCGCGCGAAACCCACCAAAGGTTCCAGTAACCATTACGAAATCCGGCGAATGCAATCTTTTCGCCAGCGGGCGACCAACTGTGTACAAAGCTCACCCCCTGATCGAAGGTGAGTTGTGTGGGCATCGTGCCCCCGCCGCGCTGAATGATCGCGACGTGCTGGTCATCTCCGCGTTTGACCTGAAAAGCGAGGAATTTTCCGTCCGGCGACCAGCAAGGAAAGGCCATCAACTCGCGATCAAACGTGAGTTGTTTCGCCGCTCCGCCTGTGGCACTGATCGTCCAAACATTGGTCGTGCCGCTCTTTTTCGAGTTGAAGGCCACCGCTTTGCCATCCGGCGAGACGCGCGCAAAGTCAACTTTGTCGTTGAAATCAAACAGGGGTTGTTCGTTGCCGCCGCCGATGGGGACCGACCACAGCCTGGTGCGCTCCTCGCGCCGGAGCAAAAACGCGACCCGCTCGTACCCCAGCCAACTGGGCACGATGGCCCCGCTCGTGGTCAGTTGGGTCGGCTGCTTGCCGTCGGCCTCCATCAGCCAGATGTTCGGCGCCCCCGCCGGCCACGACAGGTAAGCGATTTTGCGCCCGTCAGGGGAAAAAGAAGGCAGGTTCGTGCGAAAGTTTGTGTTCTGCGTCAGCGGAACGGGTGGGCCAGTGGCTTGACTTGAGTTGGCTGACAACGGCAGCGACCAAAGGTTGCTGTGGCTGGTAAGCGGACTGAACGCGAGTTTTTTCCCATCGGCGTAAATGGTCAAAAAACGAATGCGGCCAGACCCGGTTGCCGGGACGAGTTGCACAGGCTCACCCACCGGCTCACCGCTCCTGGGGTCAATGGATAAAGACCACAAACCGTAATCCTTGGCGAAATAAATGCGCGCTCCATCCGGCGCGTAAAGCGGATCGAAGGCGCCCACCACGAGCCGCTTGAAGTCAGCGCCCTGCGTGGACATAGACCAGATGGTGAGGTCCTGCGAGTTGAAGTCGCCAGCCGTAAAGACGATACGCTTTCCGTCAGGAGAACACGCTGGCGCGCCGTGTCCGCCGGGTGGCTCGCCCACCTTCGTTAGAGGTCTGGCTGCGCCTCCCTGTGCAGGAACCAACCAAAGAACCGAAGGAGGCATGGCGCGTATGTTTGCGTCTATATTCGCAGTGGCGTTCGATTCAAAGACGATGAAAGAGCCGTCCGGCGACCAACTGGGACGCGACCCGAACTGAGTCAATTGTTTCGCCACCCCGCCCAGCGTCGGAATCACCCAGATGCCTTTGCGCTCCCTGGAATAATAAGCCAGCAGTCTTCCATCGGGCGACCACGCCGGTTCAAAATTCTGCGCACCATCCGCAGTGATCTGCACTTCCCGGCTGCCGGGCGTGAGCTGGCTGACATAGATTTCAAACTTTCCGTTGCGCCCGGAACTGAAAGCCACCGCATTACCGTCAGGAGACAGCGACGGAAAGGTATCCAGCCCCGCCGCACTCGTGATTTGCGTCGTGCTCAGTACCACCGGCGCTGACGCGCGCGGGCGGCGGTTCGACATCAACAAAGTGCCGCTGACACCGACCAGCAACAGCGACAACGCGAGCAACGCCACTCGCTTGTTCCCAACCAGTCGGCTAAACCTGGGTTGATTTGGTGGCTGAGCTTGCAGCCCGAACGCAAGCGCCAGCTTCAGGCTCTGCAGTTCAGCCAGCAACTCGCTGGCCGTTTGATAACGCTCCTCACGATTTTTGCAGAGCGCTTGCTGCAAGATTTGCTGCAACTCGACTGGCGCAGCGGCTTGATGCGAGGAGAGCGCCGGCGGGTCGCGTTCCAATATCTGCGCAATCAGATCGCCGGACGTCGGGCCAGTAAACGGCGCCTGACCAGTCACCAGTTCGTAAAGCACGACGCCGAAACTCCAGATGTCCGTGCGGGCATCCACCTTCAGCCCGCGTACCTGTTCCGGCGACATGTAACGCGGCGTGCCCAGCACCACTCCGCTCTCGGTGCTGGCGCCGGCTACAGACGAAGCCTCCCTGTCAACGACTGGGGCTGCTGGCTCCGCCCAGCTTGGCCAGGCCGAAGTCGAGCACTTTGACCAGCCCATCGCGCCGCACCATGACGTTCTCCGGTTTGATGTCGCGATGCGTGATTCCGGCAGCGTGGGCCGCCGCCAACGCACTCGCCATTTGCACGGCCACCTCTATCGCTTCGCCCAGCTTCAGCCCCCCCGCCGCCATTCGCTGGCGTAGCGTCTCGCCCTCGATGTACTCGGTGACCAGATAATGCAGACCATCCGTCTGACCGATCTCGTGAATGGTGATGATGTTCGGATGATTGAGCGCCGAGGCGGCGCGCGCCTCCTGCTCGAAGCGGCGCAAGCGCGCCTGGTCGGCGAGGAATGCGGCGGGCAGCAGCTTGAGCGCGACCTTGCGTCTGAGCGTAGTGTCTTCACCCAAATAAACCTCGCCCATCCCGCCTTTGCCCAGCAACGACACGATGCGGTAATGGCCGAGCGTATGCCCGATGACGGATGGTTGCGCCGCATCGGCCACCGTTTCATTGAGTTCATCCGGCGGAGGTTCCAGAAAGCTACCCACATGGTCGCCGGCGGCGAGTAACGAGGCGACTTCGCGGCGCAGGCTTTCATCGCCCGCGCAGGCTGCTTCGAGAAAAGCCGCGCGTTCCTCTGGCGCGCGTTCCAGCGCCGCGTAATAGAGCCGTTCGATTTCGCGCCAGCGTTCAGGCTCCATCGGCGTCCTCCTTGCTCAATTCACGGAAGAGCCAGACTTTGGCCAACTGCCAGTCGCGCATTACGGTGTCGGGCGAAACCTCCAGCACGGCGGCGGTCTCGGCCACCGTCAAGCCGCCGAAAAAGCGCAGTTCCACAATCGCGCTCTTGCGCTGATCCACCGCCGCCAAATCGTTCAACGCATCATCCAGCGCGATGAGGTCTGCGCCGCGTTGCAGCGGGACGACGATGGCTTCGGCCAGCGAAACCTGCGCCCACTCGCCGCCGCGTTTGTGGCTCGCGCGCGCGCGCGCGCGCGCCGCGTCCACCAGCACGCGCCGCATCAACTGCGCGGCGACCGCGAAGAAATGCGCGCGGCTCTCCCACTCGACCCGGCTGGAATCAACCAGGCGCAGATAAGCCTCGTTGACCAGCGCCGTCGTTTGCAGCAAGTGGCCGGGCCGCTCCTGTTGCATGAAGCGATGCGCCAACCGGCGCAGTTCCTGCTGGACGTGCGGCAACAGTTGCGCGAGCGCCGTTTGATCTCCGCCGCGCCACGCGAGCAACAGTTGCGTAATTTCCGGTGATGATGAATCGCTCATCGTTGCGACCTCTACTTGCTGACTGTCTTTCTGGGATGCGGCGATTCTACGCCACGCGCCCTGCTTCGGCGAGGGGAAAGCCGTCCGGCCAACTTCGGCGAACTTTTTTTGAATGGCATGCCAGTTTTCAACCGCCCTTTCCGCCAATAACCAATGAGCGACAGATTGTCACTGCGGTTCGCACCGTCACAGACAACCGGCCGCTACGGTAAGCAGAATTCAACCGGTGATCGCGATTCAGCAGGCTGGGCGGAGCGTCTGTTTTTACGGCAGGAGGGTGAGCCGGGCAATCAACATCATCGCCGCATAACCATCACACAGCAGAGGAGACATGCAAATGAGGAAGCAAACAATCATCAGTCGTTTAACTCTTTCCGGTTGTTGTCTGGCGCTGGCCGCGCTCTTGACGGCCTCGCTGGCCCTGGGGCAAAGCGCCAGCGAGTCCACTATACCGGGCATACCGGGCATACCGGGCACGCCGGCCGGGCAAGCAGCGCAAATCCAGAGCGCCGATCCCTGGTGGCGGCCGAATCCTGATCCAAGAATCAGCGTTCGTCCCGTGCTGAATTTTTCCGATCACACGGTCGTGCCCGCCACGGGGACGATGCTGGTGCGCAACCGGGACAACGTCTTTGCGACGATGCACACGTCGGGACTGACAGCGGGGACGGCCGTCACCTTCTGGTGGGCGTTCTTCAACAACCCGCATAACTGCGCCACGCGGCCCTGCACGCCTGCCGATCTGGCCAACCCGGCGGTGCAAGGTTCGGTCGCCAACGGGGGCGGCAAAATCATCGGCATTGACGGCACCGCCACTTATGGCGCGTTCCGCAGCACCGGCGATACGACGGGCGTCTTCCCCGGCCTCGGCACGGGCCAGGGATTGCTGGACCCGCTGCGGGCCGAGATTCACCTCGTCACGCGCACCCACGGCCCAGCCAACCTGGCTGATCCCGTAATGCTCGGTCAACAACTCAGCTTGTTCAACGGCGGCTGCCCGCCGAACACCTGCGCGAATGTGCAGGCGTCAATTCACCAGCCCTAACAAGCCCGGGAGCGCACGCTTTCGGCGCGCGCAACCTTCATCAAGCGACGCGTAATTGCATCCTTGCATGTTGGGCATGTTGGAAGCGTGCGCTCCCGGGTGTATCGCAAGGCGTCTGTGGAAACTGAGTCTTGAAGAATTTTCGGGAGGGAACTATGCGGTCAATCGTTTATGCAGTCATCGTCATTCTCTGCGCGTTGTTTGGCACGGTCGCGCAGGCCCAATCAACGCGCGCCGCCACTGCGCAATCTTATGTCGAGCGCGTCAACACGTGGTTCGGGAAAGGCGAGCTGGAACGCGCGCTGGCCGATTACGACCTCGCCATCGCGTCCGACGGGCAAGCGGCGCTGGCTTGGTACAATCGCGGCGTGGTGCGGGATCGCCAGGGCGACACCATGGGCGCGCTCAGCGATTTCAGCCGCGCCATTCAACTCAATCCGCGTTTGATCGAGGCCTTTCTCAATCGCGCCATCCTTTACGACGAGCGGGGCGACACGGCAGCCGCGCTCCATGACTTCAATCGGGCCATCGAAATCAACCCGCGCGATGCCAGGGCGTACGTCAACCGCAGCGGCGCGCGGCAGCGCGCCGGCGACGCGGACGGCGCGCTGGCCGACGCGCATGAAGCCATTCGGCTGGAGCGCCGCAACGCCACGGCGTGGGGTAATCGTTGCGGCTTGCGTTACTGGCGGGGCGATTACCCGGCGGCGCTGAGCGATTGCCAGCAGGCGCTGAAGCTCGACCCGGCCAACGCGAATGCCTGGGTCAATCGCGGCAATTTGCGGCAGGCGACCGGCGACACGGCGGGCGCGCTGGCCGATTTCGACCGGGCCGTAGCGCTGGCCCCGCGCAACGCGGTGGCCTGGAACAATCGGGGCGCGGCGTGGTTCGTAAAAGGCGAACCCGCACGCACGCTGGCCGATTTGCAGCGCGCGCTTGAATTGGACCCGAAGCTGGTTGACGCGTGGTTTTGGCGCGGCAACGTGTGGACTGCGACCCAGGATTTTGCGCGCGCCGTCGCCGCTTACGATCAGGCGCTCCAACTCAATCCGCGCTTCGCCAAGGCCTACGCCAATCGCGGCGTCGCGCGCTTGCGGCAAGGCCGTCTGGCGGAAGCCGCCGCCGATTTCGCCCAATGCCGGGCGTTGGGCGGGACGCTGCAGCCTGAAGCGGAGCAACTGCTGCGCGATCTGAAGAGTAATTTCGGGAAAATTTCGTGACTATTTCGTCACTTTCGCCTGCCGGGAATGCCATAACCCCCAACGGCACAAGCTGAGCAACGAACCATCATTCGTGGCAACAGCAGCGCGCGTAGCGCACTGCCCCTTTAAACCGCTACCAAATGACCGTCAGACGCCGCCTCAAAATCATCGTCACGCAGACGCGCCGGTTGCGCGTGCCGGCGTCAGGCCTGCGCGCCTTCTGTCCGCAATGCGCGCGCGAGGTCGAAACCTACAGCGTGGCCGAGGCCGCCGAGGTTTTAGAAACAGACACACACACTTTGCACCAATTCATCAGCGGCGACGGCATTCACGCCCTGCCCACCGTCAGCGGCAGTTGGCGCGTTTGCCGCAATTCGTTGTTCCCCCAACCAGGAGGTAAAGATGACCGCGCGTAGACTTCCCATCACCTGCACCCTCGTGAGCGTCCTGTTGATCTGTGCAATCTTCAGCGGCTGGCGCGCCGCCCAGGCCCGCCAGCAAACGCCGAAAGGCAGCGCCCGCCGCGCGTCCGCGCCAACGCAGTCCGGCTCGGCCACGATCATTCGCACGTTGGTCTTTCGCCAACTCAGCCGTTTCACCGGCGGCGGCCCGGCCATTGATAAACTGAAGCTGAGCGCGGACGGTTCGAAGCTCATCTTCGCTGGTAACGACAAGAAGGTTTATACGATCAACGCCGACGGCACGGGCTTCACCCAGGTCTTCGATTACACCAGCCTCGGCCCGCCGCGCATTCCCTTCGCCAATGTTGAGATTGACCTCAGCGCCAATGGCTCTCGCATCATCTGGTCGGATGGCGTGGGCGAAATCTTCGTCGCCAATTTCGACGGCAGCAACCGGCAGCGGATCGCCACCGCCCTGCCAAGACCGTCTGGTGGAACAGAAGGCCCAAGTTTGTTCGCCCCGCTCAGAATCACCGCTGACGGCGCGCGCATCTATTTTTCTACAATTCAGCGGCGATTATGACGTTTGCGGCGGCTGGCGGGTCAACGCTGACGGGTCAGGTTTGCAGCGGGTTTTCAGCTTTCGTGAGTTGACGCAGCTTGGCACGTTCAACCCGAATACACAGTTCGCGTTTAACAACCAACTCGACATCTCCGATGACGGTTCAAGGATGGCTTTTGTCACGCGCAGCTTCCTATCGGAGGGCAACATCATTACTTTTGACGGCACGCTGCACCGCGTGGCGGAGTTTGGCGAAGGCAGTCGCCTCCAACTCAGTCGCGACGGCAGCAAAATTATTGCGTATCAAAACGCCGGGCCGGGCGCGGGCGACGCCGTCTCGCTCAATTTCAACGGCAGCGACAAACGAACGCTCTTGAGCCGCGTGGGGAACGACGGCATCGCTTTCGGAGGCACGAACACGAACGGGACGCAGGTGCTGGGTTCCACCAGCCCCGCTTATCCGTTCACGCTGCTCAACACCGACGGCAGCGGGCGGCTGGACTTGATTATTGACACCAAGTGCGATGTCAACCCGCTGGCCGGAGGCGGGCGCTCGGGCACAATTTCGCTCTCCGCCGACGGGCGGCGCTTCGCGTTCCGCACAAGCGTGCCGAACGAGCCCTTGCAAATCTGGCTCGGCGACATCAATCCGGCTTCAACGGGCGACGCGCCGCGCATCGCTGAATTGGCTTTCAATCCCAACTGGGTGACTGACGCAACCTCTTCGATCTTCACCATGCGCGCCACCGATGCGCAGGGCGGGCAGAGCGGTTTGCGCCGTCGCGCCTGCGGCAACACGCTCAGGAACGGGGCCTATGAGTTCCGCTATCTGTTTGGCGGAGTCCCTTTCGCGCTCGCCCTCTTTGACGACGGGCTGAATGGCGGCGACAGCCCAGGCAATGACGGCGTCTTCACGCAAAGCCAGGTGCGCAGGGATTTGGCCCCGCCCGATCCCAACACGGCGTTGCAGATTCGCATGCACGCCATTGCCATTTCGAGATCACCGCCGTGGACGCGACGCCGTTCTTCGTGCTGGCGCAACCCCCGTCCGGCGCGGGGCCGACGCTCACTTCGATCACACCGGCGAGCGGCGCGGCAGGCATTCAGGTCAAACTCACCGGCAGCAACTTTGACCCCGTGGCTGCCAACAATGTCGTGCTCTTTGGCAACCGGCAGGCGCGTGTAGTCAGCGCGACCGCCGACCGCACCATGCTCGAAGTCATCGTGCCGCCCGATCTGCCGCCGGGCACAGTGCCGGTGACCGTCACGGTGTTGGCGCAACGGAGCAACGCCGTCAACTTCACCGTGACGGGCGGCAGCGGCGGCCCGTTCACCGTCACAACGCACCTGACCACCGGCGAACTTCCCAACCTGTGCAGTTCGCCTCCGCCAGCGAAGACTAGCTTTGCGCCCAGGGATGCGCGCGTCTATCAGTTCACCGGCGCGACGGGCGCGCAAAACAGTGACACGATCCGGTGGGAATGGGTGCAACCGAACGGGACGATCTATCAGACAGACACGCTCTCGCCGACCAACCGCAGCGGCGCGGCTTGTTATTGGGACAACCTGGACATCGCCGGCAGGCCCCCGGCTGCGCTGCTGGGCAATTGGCAGGTGCGCGTCTTCCACAACGGGACGCTGGTGGCGACCGACAACTTCACGATTACGGCGGGCGGCGGCAATTGCACGCTGATGCCGATCAGCATTGGACAGACGGTCAACGGCGCGTTGACGACGACCGATTGCCGGTCGCCCCTCCAGGGCAATGATTTCTATGCCGACCGCTATTCCTTCACCGCCGCCAGCGGCCAGATGGTAGCGGTCTCGTTGACTTCCGCCGACTTTGACACATACCTCTACCTGGTTGGCCCGACCGGAGCAGTCCTTGCCGAAGACGACTATGGCGGCGTGAGCAGCAATTCGCGCATCCCCGCCAACAGCGGCTTTTTGAGCTTGCCCGCGAGCGGGACGTACATCATCGAAGTCACTTCCTACGAAGAAAACGACACCGGCAATTACACCTTGAGCCTGACCGCGCCCAACATTCAACCAACGCCGACACCCACGCCCACACCCACGCCCACACCCACGCCTAATCCAACGCCCACGCCACCGACGGGCCGCACGGTGCGCGTGGTCTGTGGCAGCGCCGCGCCCGGCGGCACGCTGGTCGTGCCCATCGAACTCCTCGCGCAAGGCGATGAAAATGCGCTCGGCTTCGGCCTGGCCTTCGATCCGGCGGTGCTGACCTATCAAAGTGCCGCGCGCGGCAGCGCCGTCAGCGGCGGCGTGCTCAACATCAACTCCAATCAACTCGCGCAAGGCCGCGTCGGGCTGGCGCTGGCATTGGATTTCGGCGTGACTTTCGCGGCGGGCACGCACCAGCTCATCAACGTTACTTTCAGCGTCGCGGCCAACACCACGGCCACCAACACCACGCTGGATTTCAGCGACCAGCCGATTCGCCGCCAGGTCTCCAACGCCAACGCCCAGGCCCTCCCGGCGAATTTCATCGGCTGCAGCACGATTGCGATCACGCGCGGTTACGAAGCCGATGTGACGCCGCGTCCGAACGGCAAGAACGACGGCACGATTGCGATCACCGATTGGGTCCTGGTCGGACGTTTTGCCGCCGGGCTGGACACGGCGGCGGCAGGCAGCGAATTTCAGCGCGGCGATTGCGCGCCGCGCGACAGCAAAGGCGACGGCCAGATGGGCATCGTGGATTGGGTGCAAGCCGGACGTTACGCCGCCAACCTCGATCCGGCGCAAACCGTCGGCGGCCCCACGGCACCCAGCGCCGCGCCGCCGCTTTCAATCCGCAATCCGCAATCCGCAGTCCGCAATCAACCACAGCGTGTGTTGCGCGTCGCCGATGCGCTTTTTGCGCGCGGCCTAACCAATACGCTGAACATCGAACTCGATGCCGCCGGGGACGAGAACGCGCTGGGCTTCAGTCTGAACTTTGATCCGAACGTGCTGAGCTTCGTGGCGGCGGCGGCAGGCAGCGGCGCGCCAGACGCGCTGTTGATTACGAACAACACACAAACGGCGGCGGGCCGCTTGGGGCTGGCCCTGGCGCTGCCCGCCGGACAACGGTTGCGCGCAGGCCGGCAAACGATTGCGACGGTGCGCTTCAACGCGACAGCCAACAGCGGCGCGACAACCGCCATCGGCTTTGGCGATCAACCCATTCGCCGCCAACTCTCCGACGCCAACGCGAACGCGCTGACGGCGACGTATGCGAACGGCTCACTGACGCTCGCCAATGCGCTCGCCAGCGTTTCGGCCGCCAGCTTCACCGGGCAACAACTCGCGCCCGAATCCATTGTCGCCGCCTTTGGCGAGAGCCTGGCGACGAGCATCGCCAGTAGCAACGCCGTGCCGTTGCCGACCACGCTGGCCGGGACGACCGTGCGCGTGCGCGACAGCAACGGCACGGAACGCCTGGCCCCGCTCTTTTTCGTCGCGCCGCAACAGATCAATCTGCTCGTGCCGCTTGGCACGGCGCCCGGCACAGCCACGATCACCGTCACTAGCGGCAACGGCGCGGTTTCCATCGGCAACATCACCATCGCCCCGGTCGCGCCGGGTTTGTTCACGGCCAACGCCAATGGCCAAGGCGTGCCCGCCGCCGTGGCCGTGCGCGTGAAAGCGGATGGCTCACAAAGCTTCGAATTGATTGCGCGCCTCGATGCAGCCACGGGGCGCTTCAATCCCACGCCGATTGATTTGGGCGCGGCGGGCGAACAAGTCATCTTGCTGCTCTTCGGCACGGGCCTGCGCGGGCGCAGCGCCTTGACAGCGGTGAGTTGTCAATTCGGCGGCATGCCGGCGCCTGTTTCTTTCGCCGGAGCACAGGGCGATTTGGTCGGACTGGATCAACTCAACATTGGGCCGTTGCCGCGCACGCTGGCCGGACGCGATGAAGTTGATTTGGTGTTGTCGGTGGACAGCAAAACGGCGAATACGGTGCGGGTGAAGTTCAAGTGAAGCAGGGCTCAAAACACACTGGGCGTGCAAACGTCACACCGCTTGCACGCCCGGCAGCGAGCACAAATTGTCAGGTTCCTTATCCGGCCAGCTTTACCAAGTGGTACTGCTTCTGCCCTTTGCGTAACACAAAAAACCGGCCTTCGACTGCTTGCTCCAAAGTTACAGTAGCTTTGTCATCGGTCACACGGATGTTATTCAAATAAACACCGCCACCGCCCACCAAGCGCCGCGCTTCGGCCTTTGACGGAGCCAGGCCGGCAGCAACCAAAACCTCGGTCAGCGACAACCCATTGCCCGTAAGTTTCTCGCGTTGTAACTCGCTGGACGGCACGTCGTTAAAAATATCAAGTACCTCATCCGCGCTTAACCCGGCAATTTCGCCGCCGAATAACACCTGCGAAGCACGCTGGGCTTTCTCCAATTCAGTCGCGCCGTGCACGATGTTAGTAACTTCGACCGCCAACGCCCGTTGCGCTTCACGTTTTTCCGGCTGTGTTTTCAGTTTCTCGGCTAACTCGCCAACCGCTTGTTTGCCGAGCCAGGTAAAGGATTTCAGGTAATGCAACACATCCTGATCCGCCGTGTTCAGCCAAAATTGATAAAACCGGTATGGCGAAGTTAGTTTCGCATCCAGCCAGACCGCGCCCGCTTCGGTTTTGCCAAACTTTACGCCCGTTGCCGTAGTTACCAACGGAGAAACAAGGCCGTAGGCTTTGCCGCCGCGCAACCGGCGAATCAGGTCAATGCCGCTGAGGATGTTACCCCACTGATCGCTGCCGCCCATCTGTAAGGTGCAGTTATGCCGGTCATATAAAACCAGATAATCGTAAGCCTGAAGTAACATATAACTAAATTCGGTATACGAGATTCCTTCTTCCTGCTCCAAGCGGCGCTTGACCGATTCGCGCGCCAGCATTGAGTTCACGGTGAAATGCTTGCCGATGTCGCGCAGGAATTCGACAAAAGGAATCGTTGTCAACCAATCGGCATTGTTCACGATCAGCGCCGGATTGGTTTGGGCCTCGAAATCGAGCACACGGCTCAACTGTTCCTTGATCCCCACGAGGTTCGCTTCGACATCTTCACTGGTTAGTAACTTACGCTCGGCGGTTTTGCCGCTGGGGTCGCCAATCAAACCGGTGCCGCCGCCCGCGATGGCAATCGGCTGATGGCCGCAGCGTTGCAAACGCGCCAGCGCCATCATCGGCAGCAACGACCCTACGTGCAGACTGGCCGCCGTCGGATCAAAGCCGATGTAGCCGGTCACCTTCTCTTTGGCGAGCACCTCTTTTGTGCCTTCGGTGTGGTCGTAAACCAGACCGCGCCATTCCAATTCCTCAAACAAGTTCATCGAATAATCTCCGTGATTACAATTTTTCAAACCGCCCATAATGCAACGCGCGCTGCTCTTCGACTGAACGATTCGCCGCCGCGAAGACATCGCACACCGCATTGAAATCGCGGCCATCCAGCGCCTCTTTCAGCGACTGCAACTCGGCAATCATTGCGCCGAGTGCGACAGACAAGTTCGGCTGATTCGTCAAACAGATGTCGCGCCACATATTCCACGAACTGCCCGCCAGCCGCGTCATATCGCGCCAGCCCGTGGCAGCGAGGCGTTGCGCCAGTTCGCGTTCAGCCACCACACCAGCGTGCTCAGCGCCGAGCAGCGTCGCCAGCGTGCTCGCCAGCAATTGCGGCAGATGGCTGATTAAGGCAACGGCGGCATCGTGCGCTTCGGCTTCAACCGGTAGGGCGCGTGCACCAATCGCTTCGACGATAGCTTTGAACCACTGAAACACGGCCTCGTCAGTTCCCTGCCCAGTCACGAGCGCATAAGTCGCACGATCAAACAGATCGGCCCGCGCGTATTCGACACCGGTTTGTTCACTGCCCGCCATCGGATGACCGCCGATGAAATGCACGCCGGCTGGCAACGCCGCGCGTGCCGTGCGGCAGATTTCAACCTTGGTGCTGCCCGCGTCGGTGACCAGCGCGCCGGGTTTGATTTGCGCGCCGCGTGTTTTCAAAAAATCAATGATGCCGCCGATGGGCGCGGCCAGATAGATCAAATCCGCCGCGCAAACTGCGCCACGCTCAAAGCTTTCTTCGAGCGCGTCCGCCACACCGCGTTCAACTGCCAGTTGCGGCGAACGCTTTCCGCCGCACGCCGTGATGCGCCCGTTGAATCCGGCACGTCGCAGCGCGAGCGCGAACGACCCGCCGAGCAAGCCGCAACCGACAATCGTGATGTGCTTGAACTCGTGCATCACATCCTGCGCTCGACTGCCGGCGCAATCATCCGCAACTGCGCCATCAGCTTTTCAAACTGTTCCGGCAACAACGACTGCGCGCCGTCGCACAACGCGCGTTCCGGTTCGTTGTGCACTTCGATCAACAGGCCGTCAGCGCCCGCCGCCACCGCCGCGCGCGCCATCGGCGGCACTTTGTCGCGCCGTCCGGTGCCGTGCGAAGGGTCAACCACGACGGGCAGATGCGACAGTTTCTTGATGACCGGGATCGCCGAAATATCGAGCGTGTTGCGCGTATAAGTCTCAAAGGTCTTGATGCCGCGCTCGCAGATGATGACCTCGTGATTACCGCCGGACATGAGGTATTCGGCGGAAAGCAGCGTCTCTTCGATCGTGGCCGCCGGGCCGCGTTTGAGCAGGATCGGCTTGTTCAGTTTGGAAAGGTCTTTCAGCAGGTTGAAGTTCTGCATGTTGCGCGCGCCGATTTGCAGGATGTCCACGTACTTGATGAACATCGGAATCTGCGACGATTCCATAATCTCTGAGACGGTCAGCAGCCCGTGTTTATCGGCCACCTCGCGCATCATCTTCAAACCGGGTTCGCCCAGGCCTTGAAAGCTGTAGGGCGAAGTGCGCGGTTTGAAGGCGCCGCCGCGCATGATCTGAACGCCTTGCGCGGCCACCGCAGCAGCGACGGCCTCGATCTGTTCGCGGTTTTCCAGCGTGCAGGGGCCGGCCATCATGATGACTTGTTCGCCGCCGATGACGACGTCTTTGATTTTGATTTTGGTGCCTTCGGGTCTGAAGGCGCGCGAGGCCAGTTTGTAAGGGGCGCTGACGCGCACGACTTCGCGCACGCCGTCCAGCAATTCCAGATCGCGATGATCGGCGATCTGCGCGCCCACTGCGCCGAGCAGCGTGTAGCGTTCGCCGGTCGAACGGTGAATATCAAAGCCCAGCGAGACCAGGCGGTCAACGACGTGCGTGACCTGGTCTTCGGTGGCGTTCTCTTGCATGACTACAATCATAATTTCACTCCTTCTCGCTCAGTTCTTCGATGACAGCCAACGGGTCGGTTTCTTTGGGTTTGCCGTCGGCCCCACTATCTGCATGGACGCGTTCGATGCGGCGCGCTTCGTCAATCACGCGTTCAAACAGGCGGCGAATCGCTTCGCCGTCCAGCGGGCCGCGGTTGGCGTTGGTCACGTTGGCAATGACCTGGGCCTCGCGGGCGGGCGAATAGATTTCCAGGCCGAGCCGTTTTTTGATATGGCCGATCTCGATGGCGCATTGCGTGCGTTCGTTGAAGAGCTTGACCAGTTGCTGGTCAAGCGCGTCAATCCGGCAGCGCCATTCATCCATTGTCTTTTCGTTGGTCTGCGTTTCGCTCATTAACTATTGCCGCTAGGGCTTCGCCTCCGGCGCTTGCTCCGGCTCAAACTCCACGCGCGCGTATATCTCGGCCAGCGGCAACTTCACCGGCACGCTTTGCACTTCAAGCACGTCGCCGACTTCGAGAATCGTCCACAGGCCGTCGCGTTTTACGTAGTGGTCAATCTCCTGCTTGTCCTGCGCGATCAGCACGTATTCGGCAAAGGAGTCGAGCGTGCGGTAATCACGAAATTTTGCCGCGCGGTCGCGTTTTTCGGTCGAAGGCGACAGCACTTCGATCACCAGCACCGGATTGAGCAGCGTGTCGAATTCGTTATCCAGAAACTTTGCCTCGCCACAGACCACCGCGACATCGGGGTAGTTATAAGTCAGGCGGCGCGGTACCCAGACGCGCATATCGTTGGCGTAAGGTTCGCACGGACCATCTGCCAAAGCATTTCCCAAGTGCCGCGTCAGGTTCACGACAATGCGCACGTGCTGGCGCGACGCGCCGGACATTTCAATCAGCACGCCATTCACGTATTCGTGACGCAATTCGGCGGCGCGCTCAGCGATCAAATACTCTTCCGGCGTCAACCGCGTAGCAGCATAGGCGTATGCAAGATTTTGAGACATTACCGTCCTCCTTGTGTGTTCCTGTGCCAGCTTGCCTCACTCATTGTGCTCCCCATCTTCCGCGAACACTACGCGCTCGTAGATTTCATCCAGCGTCAAGGCACAGCTAATCGAACTCAATTCGAGCTGCTCGCCGACTTCTTGAATCGTCCAGATGGCGTTGCGTTTGACGAAATGATTGACATCACGGTCGTCCTGCCAAACCAGCAGATACTCGGCAAACGATTCGATGGAACGATAATCGCGGAACTTTTCGCTGAAATCATATTTCCGGCTGCTGCGCGAAAGCACTTCGACAATCAACAGCGGGTTGAGCAAGGTGTCGAACTCGTCATCCAGAAACTGCGGTTCGCCGCAAGCGACCACTACGTCAGGGTAAGTGAAGCGGCCCTTGCGCGGAATCCTGACACGCATGTCATTGGAATAGGTCTCGCACGGTTTGCCCTTCAGTTGCGCGCGTAACTCGCCCGCAATATTCCCGGTAATCAGGTTATGCTCCCGCGTTGCCCCGGCCATCTGGATAACATACCCGTCATAAAACTCGTGCTTATCCAACGCCAGCCGTTCGCCAGCCAAGTACTCCGCTTCGCTAATCAATGCAGGTCTTTTTACTGCCAAGTTAGCTGCCATTGCCTTACTCCTTTTGTTTAAGCGCGCGCACCAACCGCGCCACGCGTTCGACCAAATCCGGCGCGCCCAGATTGTTTTCGATCTCCAACACCAACCGCGTGCCGACCACCGCGCCATCGGCATAACGCCACACGTCCTGCACGTGCTCAGGCTTTGAAATGCCGAAGCCGACCGCGACCGGCAATGGCGTATATTGCCGCACGCGTTCAACCAACGCACTCACTTCGGTCGCCACACTCTCACGCATACCCGTCACGCCGGTGCGCGCGACGACGTAAACAAAACCGCTCGAATACTGCGCAATCAGCTTCAACCGCTCATCCGGCGAAGTCGGCGCGGCCAGAAAGATCGTGTCAATGTCCGCCGCGCGCATCCCGGCCACAAACTCATCGGCCTCTTCAGGAATCAGGTCGGTGATCAGCACGCCGTCAAGGCCCGCTGCCTTCAGCTTTGCGCCCAGCCCTGCGCGCGCGAATTGCAGCAACGGATTGAAGTAGGTGAACAGCATGATCGGCACCTGGCTCTGTTGCCGCACGCGTTCAACCAGCGGCAAAATGTCGGCCACGCCAATGGGTTTCAGCAACGCCCGTTCAGACGCGCGTTGAATCACCGGCCCGTCGGCCATCGGGTCGGAAAAGGGCACCCCCAATTCGATGATGTCGGCGCCCGCGTCCGCCAGCGCCAGCACCAACGCCTCCGTCGTCGCCAGATCGGGATCGCCCGCCGTGATGTAAGGGATGAACGCCTTTTTGCCTTCAGCCTTAAGCTGTTGCCACTTTGCGGTTATTCGGGTCATTGAGAAATCAAAAGGCAAAAGTCAAAAATCAAAAAGCAAAAGTTCGCGTGGAACTCCATTTTTGATTTTTGCCTTTTGCCTTTTGCCTTTTAATTTTTACTTCTTCGCCTTGTACGTCACACGCCACACTTTATTGCCGCCGTCATCCGTCACCAGCAACGAACCGTCGCGCAACATCACCAACGCCACGGGCCGTCCCCACACGTCCAAGCCCATCGCATCAGGCACCCAACCCGTCAGGAAGTTTTCGTAGCCGCCTTCGGGCTGCCCTTTTTCAAACGGGATGCGAATCACTTTGTAGCCCGTGCGCTCCTTGCGATTCCACGAACCGTGCAGCGCGACGAAGGCATCGCCCTGGTACTCTTTCGGGAACATCTTGCCGGTGTAAAAGATGATGCCGAGCGCCGCCGAATGCGGTTCGATCAACACGTCGGGAATGATCGTCTTCGCCACCAACGCGGGATTCTCGCCCTTGCGGCGCGGGTCTTCGTTCTGGCCCATGTAAGCGAACGGCCAGCCATAGAACGCGCCGTCTTTGACCGAGGTCGCGTATTCCGGCACCAGATCATCGCCCAACAAATCGCGTTCGTTGACCGCCGTCCACAATTCGCCGTTGGCCGTTTTGCTGACCCGGCTGAATGGATTCCAGGCCAGTCCGACCGGGTTGCGGATGCCCGCCGCGAAGATGCGATGGCCGGTGCCGTCGGGGTTGTATTCGTTGATCGCCGCGCGAATCGCCGGTTCGCCTGCATTGACGTTGCTGGCCGAACCGACGGCGATGTACATCTTCTTGCCGTCTTTGCTGAATAGAATCGTGCGCGTCCAATGCCCGCCCGTCGGCAGGTCAATCAGCTTCTCGGCCGCGCCTTCGACCTTGGTCGCGCCGATTTCGTATTTGAACCGCACGATCGAATCGGTGTTGCCAACGTAAAAATAGGTCTGCGCGCCAACTTTCTGAATCGCCATGCCAAAGGGCCGTTTCAATCCGGTGGCAAACGTGAAGCGTTCGCTCGCGTTGTCAATCTTGCCGTCCTTGTTAATATCGCGCAGCAGGTAAACCTCATAGCTCCCTGAATCCGACACGAAGACATCGCCATTCGGCCCTTCGATCAGATAGCGCGGCATTTTGAAATCACCATCGGCATAGACACTGACTTCGAATCCGGCGGGCACGCTCAACGCCGCGCCAGCCGGAGCTTTGATGACTTTGGGCGAATTGCGCACCGATTCGGTCGCAAAGGGTTTCGGCAAGCCATCTGGTTTGATGACGATGCGCTTGTTCGCCGCCGCGCTCCCCTGTGTTTGCGCAAATGCCGGAACGGTCAGAACTGCCGCCGCCAGCGCCAGGCCCAGCATTGCTTTCACGTAGTTGCTCACATTGTTGCTCTCTTGCTTCATCTGTTCTTCCTCTCGTGTGTTTCGCCGGTGCGGTACCTGGAGCGGTAGCGACCGGGTGACTCCGGGTTGTACGCATTCGGAGTCACCC
>JANOWX010000077.1:0-4577 GCA_031418175.1 Acidobacteriota bacterium
CAGACCTAGGACAGACTAAAGTCTGTCCTACACTTGTGTGAATAACGGAGGGAAAGTTGGCAAGAGATAGAGGCAAACAGTGTCGCATGTGCCGCCGTGAGGGGATGAAGCTCTACCTCAAGGGCGAGAAGTGCTACAAGCCGTCGTGCCCCATTGAGAAGCGTGGCAAGCAGCCGCCCGGCCAGCACGGCCCGACCATGCGGCGCAAGGCCCTGGGCGGTTACGGCGAGCAATTGCGCGAAAAACAACGCGTCAAACGCATCTACAACCTGCTCGAAACGCAATTCCGCAACTACTTTGAAAAGGCCGCCCGGCAAAAGGGCGTCACGGGCGAAAACCTGCTCACGCTATTGGAGCGCCGCCTGGACAATGTGGTTTACCGGCTCGGGTTTGCCATGTCACGCCGTCAGGCGCGCCAGTTCGTGCGGCACGGCCACGTCAGCGTCAATGGCCGGAAGGTGAACATTCCGTCCTTCCAGATCAAGATCGGCGATCAAGTGCAAGTGCGCGAAAAGAGCACCGAGAATGTGCACATTCAAGGTTCGTTTCAAACCTCCGGTGGGCGCGGACGCCCCGGCTGGCTTGAGATCACGAGCGCCGACAAACTGGCGGGCCGTGTCGTTTCGCTGCCGCGCCGCGACGACATTGATCCCGAGATTCGCGAGCAACTCATCGTCGAGTTGTACAGCAAGTAAGCATTCAAGTAAGCATTTAAGTAATTTGGGCGTGCCGGGCGTTATCTCAACTACGCTGTTTGCACTAGCGCCCGGCACGTTATCAGTTGGGAGTCAGGGGAAACACCTAATATGTGGACTGGATTCCAGAAACCGAAGCGCTTGACCTGCGAAACCATGACCGAGCGCTACGGACGCTTTTCTGCTCAGCCGTTTGAACGCGGCTTTGGCACGACCATTGGTAACAGCTTGCGCCGTGCGTTGCTTTCTTCGATTGAAGGCGCAGCCATCACTGCCGTTCGAATCGAAGGCGTCTTGCACGAGTTCTCTTCGATTCCTGGCGTAGTCGAGGATGCCACCGACATCATCCTCAACCTGAAACGGGTGCCTTTTCAATTGCACACGGGTGAAGTGAAAACATTGCGCATCTCGCGCACCGAACCCGGCATCGTCAAATCAATAGACATCGAAACCGATGAAGATATTGATGTGCTGGACGACGATATTCACCTGGCCACCGTCAGCGAAGGCGGCAGCCTGAATATCGAGTTGCGCCTGAAAAAAGGCCGAGGCTATGTCTCGGCCGATCGCAACTTCGACGACGATTTGCCGGTGGGCTATATCCCGGTGGATTCGGTGCATTCGCCGATTACCAAGGTCAACTTCCTCGTCGAAGCGGCGCGGCTCGGCCAGGATACCGATTATGACAAGCTGCTGATGGAAGTCTGGACGAATGGCAGCGTCACGCCGGAACACGCCGTCGGCTTGGCCGCGAAGCTGATCAAAGATCACATGCAGATCTTCATCAACTTCGAGGAAGAGGTTGAACAGCAGCCCGAACCCACGCTGCTGTCCAGCAAGCCCGCGCAAACCAGCAACGAAAATCTGGATCGCTCTGTGGATGAACTCGAATTGTCGGTGCGTTCGTACAACTGCCTGAAGAATTCAGACATTCGCACCATCCGCGATTTGGTTTTGAAGAGTGAGGCCGAGATGCTCAAGACCAAGAACTTCGGGCGCAAATCGCTCAACGAGATTAAGGACATCCTGACTTCGATGGGTTTGGGCCTCGGGATGCGCATTGACGAAAACGGCACGCTGGTCAAAGTGCCGGAATAAATAGCTTGTCAGTAGCCCGACCGTGAGAGAGGGCTTCGCTGCGTGAGTACGCCCCTCCCTCACGGTCGGGCTACTGACACGTGGGCTTGTAAGAGGAAAGAGCAATGAGACATCTGGTAGCACATCGTAAATTGGGGCGCACCTCGTCGCATCGCAAGGCGTTGTTGCGCAACCTTTGCGCCTCGCTGGTCGAGCACGAGCGCATCGTCACCACGCTGCCCAAAGCGAAAGAATTGCGCTCGTTCGCCGAGCAGGTCATCACGCTGGGCCGCAAAGCCCGCAAAGCGCGTGAGGCAGGCAAGCCGGAAACCGCGTTACATCTGGCGCGGCAGGCGGCGAATGCCTTCTTCCCCGGCAACTCGAACTGGGATAGCAAACAGCATGATCCGACTGCCGAACGCACCGCCGGCGTCGCCGCCGTGCGCAAGGTGACCGGCGAACTGGCCGAACGCTTTGCCGACCGCCCCGGCGGTTATACGCGCATTCTCAAACTCGGCAAACGCAAAGGCGACGGCGCGGAACTCGCGCTCATCGAATTTGTGGATGCCCAATTGAAGAAGCCCGTCGAAGAGAAGAAGTAAATCTGGCCGAGAGAGGCTCTCTCGCACAGTTTGTATAGGCGCCTCAACCGTGCGGGTTTCACGCGGTTGAGGCGTTTGCTTTAGCGGCGCTGCGCTGCGGGGTACCGTACCGTACCGCACCGCATTCATCATCCCAATCCTTATGAAAAAAACGGCGAGTCCGAAAGCTGCGGCAAAATCGTCAAAGCCCGCTGCCAAAGCTGTTGGCAAAGCGGCGGTAAAAGCTGCCGCCAAACCGCGACCGGCTAATACCGAGAACCTCAATCTCGACGAAATCAAAGAACTGATCGAACTGATCGCCGAAAAGCAGTTCACCGATTTCGAACTCGAACGCGGCGCCTTCCGCCTGCGGCTCGGACGCGGCAGTACGACCAAAGTCGTCACCGAAACCGTCTCGCACAATGTTGCACCGGAAGCCGGGCCAGCGCCGACCACCGCGCCAGCAGTCGCCGCGCCTGCTCCGGCAGCGCCGGAAGAAACTCTGCACATCATCGCCTCGCCCCTCGTCGGCACTTTTTACCGCTCGTCCTCGCCGGCCACCGAACCCTTCGTCAACATCGGCGACCCCATCACCAACGGCGAAACGCTTTGCATCGTCGAAGCGATGAAGCTGATGAACGAGATTCAATCCGACACCAACGGCATCGTCGCCAAAATCTTCGTCGAGAACGCGCAACCCGTCGAATACGGGCAACCCCTCTTCGGAATCAAAGTTTAGGGGCTGGGGGCTGGAGGCTAGGGGGCTGGCGTATCAGCCCAGTCCCCAGTCCCCAGTCCCTAACCCCTAAACTCCTATGTTCAAAAAGATTCTCATCGCCAATCGCGGCGAAATCGCCTGCCGAGTCATCTGGGCCTGCAAAGAGTTGGGCGTCAAAACGGTCGCCGTGCATTCCGAAGCCGACCGCGACGCCTTGCACGTGCGCTTTGCCGACGAAGCGATTTGCATCGGCCCGCCGCCCTCGCCGCTCAGTTACCTGAACATCCCCGCGATCATCTCCGCCGCCGAGATCACCAACGTAGACGCAATCCATCCCGGCTACGGCTTCCTGTCCGAGAACCCGCACTTCGCCGAAGTCTGCGCCGCCTGCAACATCAAGTTCATCGGCCCCTCGCCGCAAGTCATGCGCACGATGGGCGACAAAGCCACCGCCAAACAGACCATGCAAGCCGCCGGCGTCCCCGTCACGCCCGGCAGCGCGGGTTTGCTCAATGAAGAAGAAGACGCCATCCGCGAAGCCGAAAAGATCGGCTACCCCGTGCTCATCAAAGCCACGGCAGGCGGCGGCGGACGCGGCATGCGCGTCGCGCGCAATCGCGACGAGTTGCTCAACGGCTACCACACCGCGCGCGCCGAAGCCGAAGCCGCCTTCAAAAACAGCGGCGTCTATCTCGAAAAATACATCGCCAACCCGCGTCACATCGAAATCCAAGTGCTGGCCGACGAACACGGCAACGTCGTGCACCTGGGCGAACGCGAATGCTCCATCCAGCGCCGCCACCAAAAGCTGATCGAAGAGTCGCCCTCACCCGCCGTCAGCTACGAACTGCGCCAGGAGATGGGCCGCATCGCCGTCAAAGCCTGCCAGGAAGTGGGCTACAGCAACGCGGGCACGATTGAATTTTTGCTGGATGAAGACGGCAGCTTCTATTTCATGGAGATGAACACGCGCATACAGGTCGAGCATCCCGTGACCGAATTCGTCACCATCGCCGATCTGGTCGCCGCACAAATCCGCATCGCCTATGGCGAACCCTTGGGTTTTCAGCAAGAAGACGTCTTCTTCGTCGGCCACGCCATCGAATGCCGCATCAACGCCGAAGACCCCGACACCTTCACCCCCAGCCCCGGCCGCATCACCACGCTGAATCTGCCCAGCGGCCCCGGCGTGCGCGTAGACACCGCGATTTATGACGGCTATTTCGTGCCGCCGCACTACGATTCATTGATCGCCAAACTGGTCGTGCACCACCGCGACCGCCCGCGCGCCATCGCCCGCATGCGCCGCGCCCTGGGCGCGATGGTTGTCGAAGGCATCAAGACGACGATCCCCATGCACTTGAAGATTTTGGACGAGCCGGATTTTGTGGCGGGGAATATCTCGACGCGGTTTATGGATCGTTTCTTGAAATAGCCCCCGCGCCTCCGCCAAGCCAACTCGAAAATGGGTGGTGATAAAAATGTGGTAGTGGGTAAATCGAGGGG
>JANOWX010000078.1:0-9441 GCA_031418175.1 Acidobacteriota bacterium
AATCGTGGCGTAACGTATAGCGGTTTGCACGGGCGTGCGACGTGTCAGTAGCCCGACCGTGAGGGTGGGCTTGCCTGCGAAACCAGCCAGCCCTCACGGTCGGGCTACTGACACCGGGTCGCAACCAACTGCAAATTGCTATAACTTAGTAAACAAACAATACTCACGCGCGGAAGCTGCGCAGACCTTCCGCACAGCAAGCGGCCACAACCGC
Organism: Acidobacteriota bacterium; assembly: GCA_031418175.1. Lineage (GTDB taxonomy): Bacteria > Acidobacteriota > Blastocatellia > RBC074 > RBC074 > JACPYM01. The sequence goes on from JANOWX010000078.1 coordinate 215, forward strand.
AAACCTTATCAGGAGAGACAACCATGAAACCTTTCTTTGCCGTAGCACTCACACTGTTGTTGACCGTCGCCGCACTGGCCCAATCGCAAACCGACCCGCCGCAACGTGGCAATCGTGGCCGCACAGAACAACCACCCCAAACCACGCCGCCCGCGACCAACGCACCGGCCCGCCCCTCGCTGCCGCTCGAAGAGAAATCTTCCGTCACCAAAGGCAGCGTGCGCATCGGCGGACAGCAGATCAATTACACCGCGACCGCTGCGACCTACGTCATCAAAGCCGATGACGGCACGCCCAAAGCGACGTTCTTTTTCGTGGGCTACACCAAAGACGACGTAGCCGATAAAGCCAAACGCCCGCTGTCGTTCGTTTACAACGGCGGCCCCGGTTCGGCGTCTTCATACACGCACATGGGCTTAGGGCCGAAGCGCATCGTGCTGACCGATGATGGCTTCGGCATGCCCGCGCCCTATTCGGTCGTAGAGAACGGCGATTCATTTCTTGATTCGACTGACTTGGTATTCGTAGACGCGATCTCAACGGGTTACAGCCGTCCCGCGCCCGGCGAAAACACGGCGCAGTTTTTCGGCGTCGAGCAGGACGCCACCTGGTTCGCCGATTTCATTTACCAATACATCACGCGCAACGAACGTTGGGCTTCGCCGAAATTTTTGATCGGCGAAAGCTACGGCACGACGCGCTCGGCGCAGCTTTCATACACGTTGCAACGCCGCCATCAAATTTATCTGAACGGCGTCGCGTTGTTGTCTGCCGTAGGCTTCGGCAACTGGGGCGCGGATGATCGCACGATTTTCTTCCTGCCGACGCTGATCGTCTCGGCGTGGTATCACAAGCTGCTGCCGCCCGATCTGCAAAAACTGAGCGTCACTGAAATCGCACAACGCGCGCGCCAATTCGCCCACGGCGAATATGCCGCCGCGCTCGAAAAGGGCGATGAACTCGCGCCCGCTGAAAAGCAGAAAGTCGTCAAGGAACTCGCGCACCTGACCGCGCTCTCGCCGAAATACGTTGAGCAAACCAACCTGCGCATCAGCCCGCAACGCTGGTTCAAGGAACTGCTGCGCGACAAACGCCAAACCGTAGGCCGCATTGATTCGCGCTTTTTAGGCCTGGACGCCGACGCGGCGGGTGAGCGGTATGAATACGATTCCAGTTTGGCTTCGTATGACGGCGCTTACGTGGCGATGTTTCAGGATTACGTGCGCCGCGAACTGAAGTGGAACACCGACATGTATTACACGCTCAGCGGCCGCGTACAGCCCTGGGATCAAGGCCAACCCGGCGCGCCCGCCGAAAACCTGCGCATGGCGATGACGCAGCAAGGCCAGTTGAAACTGCTGGTGATCTGTGGCTATTACGACGTCGCCACGCCCTTCAACGGCATCGAGCATACGATCTCGCACATGAATCTCGAACCCGCGATTCGCAAGAACGTCAGTTTCACCTATTACGAAGCCGGACACATGATGTACATCGAAAAGAAATCGCGGGAGAAGCTGCATAAGGATGTGGCGGCGTTTATCAATGGGGCGGCGAAGATGGAGGCGGCGGGGAGCGGGCAATAACATCGAATGCGCTTAGTCGAAGCGCTGGCCGATGATAAGCGAGTCGTTGAGTCGTTTACGGCGTATGACTCGAACAGCCGCAGCACCGTTGCAAAGTTGCGCTCGAACAAGCGGAGCAATTGCGGGTTGATAATTATCACCACTCGAGAGAGAAAGTGCATCCTTATGCTGAAAAGAATTCTACTTGTCACAATCTGCTCATTGCTGTTTTGCCTCGCAGCTTGCAACGGCAGTGCGCCGAAACCAGCCGAAAACAACCCGGCTGCACCCAGCGCTCCCGCAGCGCCCACCCCAAAACCGGACATCAGTTACGGTGCGGGATTCTCGCCGCTCGAAAGCGCGCCGCATGGCAACACCTGGCGCTGGATGGCTGAGAGCGGCGCCATCGAATTGAAAAATCAACGCACTGCAATGCACCTCAAAATCGCCGGCAATGTGCCGACCGATGTAATCAGCGCCCCGGTGAAGATCACCATCAAGTTCAATGGCGAAACGCTTGATCAATTCACGGCCACTAAAGACAAAGCGCTACTGGAAAAAGAATTCGATATTCCCGCCGCCAAACAAAGCAACGGCGAGTATTCGCAACTGACGCTGCAAAGCGACAAATTCTTTGTGCCCAAACTCGTGAACAAAGAATCCACCGACGAGCGCAGGCTCAGCTTTTCACTGACGAAAGTGGAATGGGCGGCGAAATAACGCTGGGGCAAGTTGAAAGCCGAGCTTGGTTTTTAACTGGCTGCAAAGGCGGGCTGAGTTTTAAATGAACAGTTCTTCGTCCTGATACACGCGGTCAACGGGCAAGCGGCGGCCTGCCATTAACACTTCCAGCGCCCGCTGCACACCGGCCATCACATACGAAAACTCGCGCACCGGTTCGAGCACGCTGTGCTGCACCAGTTCGGTTGCGCGTTCAAATTGGTCGGTGGCTGTGCTGATGGTGTTTTGCACTTTGTCCACTTGCAGGCGGGCGCGTTCGACTTCGCGTTTGGCGAGGGCGGTGGAATCGCCTAGCAGGTGGCGCACTTCGGAGGCTTCGTCCTTGGCCATTTCGGTGATCGCGGTGATGTGTTGCACCCCTTGCGTCAAATAGCCGGTGGCCTGTTTCAATTCGCCCATCATCCCTTGCGCCAGCTTCAGCAAAGGCTCGGTGTTGTTCATCAGGTACTCAGCCCGCGTTTGCAATTTGGAAGCCTGTTCGACGACCTCCACGACGCGGCGCGCCAAGTAATACAAGCCGACAAAAACACCCATTTGCACCAGCAACAAAATCGCAACTCCGACGGCGATGACAATGGTCAACGTGTTATCCACTGCGAATACCTCAATAGTCAGTGATGAATGGCCAGTTGCCAGACTGACCGCTCACCACTGACCACTTTTTCGACTAAGCGTTATCCTCAAAAGCCGCCTTCGCCTGATCCGACTGCTTGGCTTCCATGTAACCTTGCTTGCCCGCTTCCAAGGCGGCCTGGATTTGCGATTTCTGGCGATTGACCAGTTCTTTGCCGCGTTCGGTCAATTCGTTGACCGTGTCCCGGCTGCGCGCATTCAAATCGGTGACGGCCTCGCGGCTGCGGGCAGCCAGGTCGTTGGCGCGTTCGACGCTCGTTTGATATAGCTCAGCGGCGCGCTCGTTCAATTCACGCGTGCTATCGCGCGCCTGATCCAGGCTGCGTTTGGTGGCATCGGCCAAATCGGCGCGTAACTCGCTGCCGGGTTTGGGCGCAAAGAGCAATGCCGTAACGGCGCCGATACCGGCACCGATCAAGAAATAGACCAGCTTGTCGCCGCCATTGTTTTCGTCTGCCATTGTTGTTTCCTCCTAAATGACCTCGAAGAATGATCCTGCTAAAGGTGCCTGTTATATTTCCCGGCCACACGGAGGGAAACCGGCTTCAGAAACCGTAGCACCATCACTGATAGGCTTGTAAATCAAGCATCATTAGACCGGCCGGACTATAGCATCCCAGTTGGTGCGCAGCAAGATTTTGCGAATTGACGCCCTTGCGAAGGCGCAAACTCTGAAGCTAGAATGCCCGCGCACTCAAACGGCAAGCCGTTCACGCACGTTTTATTCATTGAAGGAGACGCTTATGTTTGGTTTAGGTCCAACCGAAATGGTTATCTTGTTGGTGATCGTTCTGATCCTCTTTGGCGGCAGCCGCCTGCCCGGTCTGATGAAAGGCATGGGCGAAGGCATCCGCAATTTCAAGTCGGGCATGCACGAAGACCCCGACGAGAAGAAACCCGAATTGCCCAAGTAGTTTTTCCCAACTGCTGAACCGGCGCCACGAAATCCACTGAGCGGAGACTCGTCGTTCGTCACAATCCATTGGCGATGCGTACTCCGCTCAAGCTGTTTTAACGCCTCTTTTCCCGCAACGCCCGCCCGCGTTGCCCGCGCCATCGCCATGGGCCGCAAACGCTTCAACAACGCTCATCGCCACGCCCCTGGCTCTGAACGCTCTTACCACGCCTATCAATTCGATGTGCCTTTGCAAACGACCTCGCGCACTGAATTGGTGCGCCTGATTCGTGGCGGCGAAGACACCTACCTCGAATTAAAAGTCCGCTTCAGCAACGCCGAAAAGATCACCGCCGAAATCATCGCGCTGGCCAATACCGACGGCGGCGCGATGATCTTTGGCGTCAATGACCAACTGCGCATCGAGGGCGTAGACGATGTCGAAGACGTCGAAGAAAAGCTGCGCGAAATTTGCGCCACCCAAATCCAGCCGCCCGTTTTTCCCTACTTAAACAAAGTCGCCTTTGACAGCGGACGCCGCATCGTCGTGTTGGAAGTGGACGCGCACAACCGCCCGCACCGCACGCTGGACGACAAGTTCTATCTGCGCGAAGGCGCCATCAAACGCGAAACGACGCGCGAGGAACTCGCCCGCATCTACGGCGAAACGCACCCGGCGCGCTTCGAACACGCGCTCGTCTTTCAAGCCCAACTCGAAAAAGACATTGATGAATCGCTGTTCTGGAGCTATGTGCGCGGCGTCAATCCCGGCTACTGGGGCGAATCCACGAAGGGCTTTCCGACCGAAGCGGTGCTGTGCGATATGGGTCTGGCGCTCAAATTCAGCGAGGTCTTATTGCCGACGGTGGGCGGATTGTTGCTCTTTGGTTTGAATGACCGCGTCGCCAAATTGTTGCCGCAAGCCAGCCTGCAACTCACGCGCGTCGGCGGCCTGGATGCCAACGCGCCCATCATCGAGCGCGTAAATTTGCACGGCAATCTGTTGCGCCAATACGATGGCGCGCTTCATTTTCTGAAACGCTACGTTGACCTCTGGGATGCCAAACCCTCGCGCAAAACGCTGGAAAGCCACGATGGCTTTTTGTCTGGCCGCGCCAATTATCACCGAGCCGCCGTTCACGAAGCACTGGCGAACCTGCTCGTGCATCGCGCCTGGCAAATACGTGACCGTCACGCGCGCATCACGATCTATGACGACAGCCTGGAATTCATCAACCCGGCCAATCAACTCGAATTGCCGCTGATCTCGTTGCGTTACGGCATCACCAACACGCCCAACGCTCGACTGAAAGCGGTCTTTACCAACGAACATTACGGCGCCACGCTCGCGCCCGGCGGCTTGCCGATGCTTTTCGCCCACAGCACAGACTTCGCGCGCCGCACGCCTGAGGGGCCGACTATCAACAACAACGAATTCCGGTTGAAAATTTATGGCCTGCACTGACGGCATCCCAAATCTCAAATCTTCAATCTCAAATTGATTGCGCTCTTGTTGCTGCTCTTTTCGTTCGCCCACGCGCAAACGCCAACCCAGCCGCTCAACCTCAACACCGCCAGCGCCGCCCAACTCGAAACACTGCCCGGCATCGGCCCCGGCCTGGCCGCCCGCATTCTGGAATACCGCCGCAAACACGGCCCCTTCAAACGCGCGCAAGACCTGATCATCGTGCGCGGCATGAGCGCCAAACGCTTTCGTTTGCTTGCAGCGTTCGTGCGTGTTTAACCGGCCACGCCAACACGCAACCGCAATCAAAGCCGCATAAACGGCCTGCCGTTATTGAATGAAATCCGCGCTGAGCCTCGTAGCTGGACACTCCACCGCGCCGTGTGGCAGAATCCGGCTTCCTTCGACACCCTGTCACATCAATCAAATTCAATTCAGGAGTTACCAGTATTCATGAGCGAACAAACGACGGAGATAGCGCCCGCAGCAGAGGTGCATCAGGACGAAATCTCGTATCACGCAGTCGAAAAGAGTGGCAAGATCACCGCGATTTGGGAAATGCGTGGACGCAAACACGTGCGCACCATTGATCCGCGTAGCGCCGAAGGCCGCCACCTGCTCGGTCACACCGATCAGCCGCAGCACGTTGAAGCCGCCCATGCATAGGCAGGCAGTAGCCGGTAATCGGTAGTCGGCCAAGCCCTCTGCAAAACTACTGACTACCGATTACCGACTACCTGCCGTGCAAATCACACGCGTCGAACTCAAGCAGATCAAGAACCACACCGAGTCCGAGTTCTCTTTTCAGCCAGGCGTCATCGCCATTTGCGGCCCCAACGGCGCGGGCAAGACGACCATTCTCGAAGCCATCGCCTGGGCGCTCTTCGATCATCTCGAATACAAACGCGACGATTTCGTCAAACGCGGCGCCAAGAAAGGCCAGGTCGTCGTCAGCTTCATCTCGGACAAAGACGGGCGCGAATACACCGTCACGCGCGACACCGGCGGCGGTTATTACGTTTATGATCCCGACACCAAAACGCGGCTTGTCGAACAAAAAAACCAGGTCGTCAAATGGCTGCGCGAACACCTCGGCGTGGACGAAAACACCGATCTGTCCGCGCTTTTCAAAACCACCATCGGCGTGCCGCAGGGCACCTTTACCTACGACTTCACGCTCGCGCCCGGCCCGCGCAAGGGCGTCTTCGATCAAATCCTCAAAGTCGAAGAATACAAACTCGCCTCCGATCAACTGCGCGACACGCTCAAACACATTGATGGCCGCATCAACGAGGCCGACCGCAAGCTGGCCGCCGCCGAAGGCGAATTGAAAGCCTACGACGAAACCAAGCGCCAGCACGACGCGACCGCCGCGCAGTTGCGGCAACACGAATACGATTACGCCGCCGCACAAACCGCGCGCAATGCCGCCGCGCAAACCGCCATGCAACTGGATGCGCTGAAGCAGTGGCTCGAAACGCAACGCGGCGCACTGGAAAGTTTACGCATCAAGCTGGAAGTGCGGCGGGATTCGTTGGCCACCGCGCGCGAGTCGCTGGAACAGGCGCGCACCGCAGCCCAAATCGTCGCGGCGGCACAGGCCGGGCACGACAACTATCAGACGGCTACGGCCAAGCTCAGCGAACTGGAACGGCAACGGCTCACACGCGATGAGTTGCGCGGCAAGCTGGCCGCCACTGAACGCGAACAGTTTGAAGTGCAAGCCCAAGCCGAACGCCAGCGCGAACGCTTGTGCGAGATTGCCGAGGCGCGTGTTGAATTGACTGCGCTGGCGGACAAGGTGGCCGCGCAAGTCCAAGTTGAATCCACGCTGGCCGGCCTGCGCGAAAGCCGTGGTGAATTGCAGGGCCTGGAACACGCGCGGCGTGCGCTCGACAAAGATTTAGAACAGATGCGCCAGCGCTATTCGCTGCTCTCACGCGAGATCGAAAAGGCCGAGGCCTTGCGCGCACAGGCCGAACAAGTAGCCGCGCTGGATGAGCGGCGCGCGCAACTCGACGCCGAACTCGCGCGGCTGGAATTGGCGCTCAAGAGCAGCCAGATGCAACGCACTTATCTGGACAAGGCGCGGCAAGAACAAGCGCGCCTGCAACGCGAACTCGAACAGAATGGCCGCGAGTTGGCGCGCTTGGAACCGCTGTTGGCACAAGCAGCGCGCTTGATTGAGAGCGAAACGCAACAGCAAACCAGGACCGAACAACTCGCGCATCTGCGTGCCGAGGTCAGCCGCGACGAAGAGATGATCGCCAGCCTGGCCAGCGGCGGCATCTGTCCCTTGCTGACCGAAAAGTGCCTGAACCTGAAACCCGGCGAATCCATCGAAGCGCGCTTTCGCACCGGCCTGATTGAGCGACGCGCGCAAATCAAAACGCTGCAAGGCAGTTTGAAAACACTGGCCGCCGCCGTGAAGCAAGCCCGTGCCGCCGCAGCCGAAGCAGCGCAATTGCCGCGCTTGCGCGAAACCGCCGAACGCTTCACCCGCGAACTGGCCGCGCAACAGGAACAGGTCGCCAAGCTGGAAAACGAATTGGCGCAAGCCGGAACTGTCAGCGAGGCCGAGTTGCAACAACGCAAAGTCGAGCGCGCCGCACTTGAACAGGAGTTGCGCGCCGCGCGCGAAGCCGAGCGCGTTTTCAACCAAGCCGAAGGGATGCGCGGCGAACTGGCCGAACTGAGCGCCTATGGCAAGACGCGCAAAGTCGAAGCTGACACCTTGCAACAACGGCTGACCGCGCTCGGCAACATCGAAGCGCAACTCACCGCCGCCGAAAGCAGCCTGCAAACGCTGGGCGATCCGCGCGGGCGCACGAATGCCTTGCAACGTGTGATCGAACGCGAGGCCGAATGGCAACAGGGCATCGCGCTGGCTGAACAGAAAGTGGCCGACATTCGCGCCGGGCAGCAACGCCTCAACGCAGAGTTGCAACAATTCGCCGCGCTGGATGTGCAACTCGCCGAAGTGAACGTCACGCGTGCCAGCAGCGAGCGCGACTACCACGCCTATCTGTCGAACCTGAAAATCGCCGAGACGCTGGCGGCGCACGAAACAGAGGTCGCGGCGATCGCGGCTGAGATTGCGGTTACCGAATCCACCCGCGCTGCCACGCAAACCGAATTGACGCAGTTGGAAGCGCAGTACCAAGCGGATACGCATCGCAACGCGCTGCGCGAATTCGAGCAATGGCGCGAACGCGCGACGCAACTCGCTGCGCAACTGGAACACGTGCGCGCCAGCTTCAGCCAATTGCAACAACGGCTGGCCCAACTCGAAGAAGTGCGCGAACGCACGCGCGCGCAACTGGCCGAGAAAGAACGGGCGCAACGGTTGCGCGAGACGACCGATTTCATCCGCGACATTCTGCAAAAGGCCGCGCCCTTCATCACCGAATCGTACCTGTTTACAATCTCGCTCGAAGCCAACCAACTCTTCCGCGAAATCACCGGGCGGCACGACGCCACGCTACGCTGGGCCAAAGATTACGAAATCACACTGGAAGAAGAAGGCCGCGAACGCCCCTTCGCCAACCTCTCCGGCGGCGAACAGATGGCGGCGGCGCTGGCCGTGCGGCTGGCGCTGTTGAAAGAACTGTCCGACCTGAACATAGCCTTCTTCGACGAGCCGACCACGAACATGGATGAGGAACGGCGGCGCAACCTGGCGCAGCAAATCGGCCGCATCAAAGACTTTCAGCAGCTTTTCGTCATCAGTCACGACGATACGTTTGAGGGGTATACAGATCAGGTGATTTCGTTGGGGGAACGTGGCGAGGCGGCGTAAAAGTCGAAAGAAGATTCAATCACAAAGGGACAAAGGAACAAGGGGACAAAGATTTTATTTCTTTGTCCCCTTGTTCCTTTGTCCCTTTGGTGCGCCAGTAACTCGGTTCGATCTGGTCGGGTGAAACGT
>JANOWX010000079.1:0-5010 GCA_031418175.1 Acidobacteriota bacterium
CGAGGGCAACCGCTTGGCCGTAGTGTAGGGTTCACTATAACCTGTCTTAACAGGTGGGAAACCTAAGCCCTGTGGCTTTAGCTCTAGCTCGTGCTATGACGAGGTTGCTAGCCAGGCAGGTAATTGCATCGGCTTCCCTGATAGCGAAATAGGTTAAATTGAATTTCCTACACATACGAACTTCGCAGTCGCCCTGCGACGGCGGGCATACTAAGCCCGCGCGCAAGCAGGCGTCAATAGGCCGCAACGAACAATTTTTATGCCGTTGAGTGGCCCTAAAGCTGCGTTAGACCGGTTTGCAATTGCGTTATCGGAAAGCGCGGAACGCCGCGCCGGTACCGCCTTGCAAACCGGTCTAACGGCAGCTTAAAAGCCGCCCGGCACAACTACCGTCCAGCTTGAAAACAGCGACAAGCAGGTGAGGTTGCGGCCGCCTGCAAATCGTCCGTTCGTGCTCAGACTCGCGCCCAGCAGCGGGCGGCTGGCGCTCATCTTCATCCAGCCCACCGAACCGGCGGGGATGAAGCCGTTGAGCGTGCCGATGACACGTAGGTTGCGCAGCTTGACTTCGGTATAACAGCGAATCGGGAAACTGGTCGAACCCGGCGTCTCTACTTCGTTGTAGACCAGCGTAAAGACGCTAAATTGCGCGTTGTCGCCGAAAAGCAGGTTGCGCGGCGAATACATGTAAAGACTAGTTTGATCGGTCACCTGGCTATTGAAATTCGACAGCGCCACCGTGCCCGGCAAGCGCCCGTAATTGCCGCCGTTGAAATCCAGGTTGACCGTGCCATCGCCATTGTCATTGACGACGCTGTTCAGTTTCTGCACCGCCACCGCCGGCAAATCGGCCTGCTTGCCATCCGCTTGCCAGATATAGGCCGTGCCGGTCAGGTAATTGAATTGCCGCGGGGTGAAGCCTGAAAAGGCCACGGCGACCAGATAGCCTTGCACGCCCGGGTCGAAATCGCTGGCAAAGAATTGCGCCGTCTGGTTGGGTGTTAAACTCAAAAAGCTATCCGCCACGCTGCACGAACTGCCTTCGACGGCGAACAGGTGCAGCGTCACGGATTGCGTGGCGTGCGTGTTGGTGATGTTGAGCTGCGTGTTTTCCACGCTCGGATCGGAACCATCGCTGGTGTACCGGTTGAAAAACAGCACACTGCCAGTCTTGATGTCATTGGGGTCTTGGGCCACGGCCACCGCGCTGCACAGCAGCACGGCGCACACGGCCATGAGGAACGCATTGGGCAATCGTTTCATTTTAGTGAACTCCTTCCGCGCACACTCAGCCAGTCGAGGCCAGAGCCCCGGCCAGACTAAGCCGGCGGATCAGTCGTTGTCGTTACTACGCCTGCGCGCCTTAGCGGCAGGCCGGGCAATCGTTTCTTTTCAAGAGCGAGTGTGAGGCACCAACTACGCAGCAGCCGGATTCAGCGACAAGTGGCAAAAGAAACACCCGGACGACTGGTTGCACCGATGGGAAAGAGATTGAAGGCGACGAGACTCAAAGAACGGAGACGGCCATTCCTGCTTGGGACTGAGTTTTGTGGGGGAAAACGGTGCGTATGCTAGCACAGGCAATTTGGCGGGCGTAATTTTTAATGTTGTCCTGGATCATTCACCGCGCGGGCTGAGCGCAACCGGCATGCTTCGGCCCTCAGGGCCTATTCATTCTCGAACTGAAACAGAGAGCCTCAACGCCAAGACGCCGAGCGCGCCAAGAAAAACCAAGAAAAAACCATAGGCATTTTCTTGGCTTCCTTGGCGCGCTCGGCGTCTTGGCGTTTCGATTTGCGAGAATGAATAGACCCTGCTTCGGCCCTGCGTAGTTTCATTTTTGCCGCGTGAACGCTATAAAATGACCGCCAGTCGCTTTGGCAGAGAGCTTCCCATGCAAAAATACATTGACGATTTTCTGAAACACCTGAAATACGAACGCAATGCGTCGCCGCACACGCTGCGCAATTACGAGATTGATCTGGTGCAGTTTTACGACCACCTCGCGCCGCCCGACAAAGAGGGCGCCCGGCGCGCGGTGCCGATACACGCGATTGATAACCTGGCGATCCGCGATTTCATGGCGACGCTGTACGAGCAGAAGAAAAAGAAAAGCTCGATCCATCGCAAGGTCGCCACGCTGCGCACCTTCTTCAAATACCTCAACCGCGAAGGCGTCGTCGAAACCAATCCGGCCAAGCTGGTGGCCAGCCCGCGCGTAGATCGCACCTTGCCGAATCACCTGAACCTCGAACAGATGATCCGCTTTATCGAAACGCCCGAGACCGACACCGTGTTGGGCAAACGCGACCGCGCGATTCTGGAATTGCTTTACGCCAGCGGTTTGCGCGTCTCTGAACTGACGAGCCTGAACATGCTGGACATTGATTTCACCAACCTGGCGGTGCGCGTCAAAGGCAAAGGCCGCAAGGAACGCATCGTGCCCTTTGGCGAGCACGCCAAAAAGGCCTTACAGGAATACTTGGCCGTGCGCGGCGAATTGCTGATCGAAGCCGGGCTGGAACCTGCCGATCCGCTGGCGGTGTTTTTGAATTACCAGGGCACGCGCATCACCACGCGTTCGGTCGGGCGGATGGTGGACAAGTACGTCAAACTCTGCGCCGACGTGCATCACATCAGCCCGCACAGTGTGCGGCACTCGTTCGCTACGCACCTGCTCGACGCGGGCGCCGATTTGCGTGTGATTCAGGAAATGCTCGGCCACGTGCGGCTTTCGACGACGCAGCAATACACGCACGTAGCGATGGACAAGCTGATGGAGGTTTACGACAAGGCGCATCCGAAGGCCTGAGGCTGCGAGCGCGCGGTGCGGCCCCCCGTCACCGAAACACCAATCCCAAATCAATGGACGGTTCGTCAACGCCAATGTGCAAGTGGGTGCTGACCAGCGAGGCGCTGGCTAAGTTTCTCGCCTGTCTGGATGCGGATGCCGAGCGCGCGGGCGCGCAGTACGAATTGATCCGGCTGGCGCTGGTCAAATTCTTTGACTGGCGGCGCGCGCATGCTCCCGAAGAACTGGCCGACGAAACGCTCAATCGCGCGATGCGCCGCGTGGACGAAGGCGAAGCGCCGCGCGATCTGCCGACATACTGCCTGGGCATCGCGCGTTTCGTATTGCGCGAAAGCCTCAGACACCCCGCACAACGCCGCGTTGAATTGGAGGACGCGGGCCCGCTCACCGCTCCCAACAACAATGACGCACTTGCCGAAGATGAACGGCAGGCCTGTTTTGAAAGCTGTCTGCACGAACTGCCGTTGGAGAGCCGCCAATTGATTATGCAGTATTACCAGGATGAGCGGCGGCAGAAGATCAATAACCGGCTGGCCCTGGCCGAACGCATGGGCATTCCGCTCAACGCCTTGCGCAGCCGCGCCCAACGCATCCGCGCCCGGCTGGAACAGTGCGTCGCGGATTGCCTTAAGAAAAATGCGCGGCCCGCGACATGAAATGCGCGCGGCTGTCAGTAGTGGGTAGAGAGGCGCTCCGCTCGCATCTCGCCGCGCCTTTCGCACTCACACACACACAGAGAGGGTAAATGTAACGACGATGACGAACGCTCATCAAAACCTGTTGCGCCACTATTTGCTGGGCCAATTGCCGGAGGCCGAGCAGGAGGCGCTCGAAACGCAATGCTTTGCTGAGGCTGAGCGGCTGGAAGAAGTCTGGGCGGTTGAGAATCAATTGATTGATGATTATGTGCGGGAGCGCCTGCCGCACGGCGAGCGCCAGCAGTTCGAACAGCATTATCTGGCTTCACCGCGCCAGCGCGAGCGCGTGGCCGTGGCGCGGTTATTGATCGAGACGGCGGACGCCGCAGCCAGCAGTAGCGTCGTAGTTGAAAAGGAGCCTTCCGGCTGGACGCAATTCTGGGCGGCCTTGCGCGGGCCACAATTGGCGTGGGGAATGGCGTTGGCGACCGTGTTGCTCTTGGCAGGCGGAGCGTGGTTCCTGGCGGAACGGGCACGCTGGCGTGAACAAATGGCGGCTGCGCAAACAACTCAGCAACAGCGCGAACGCGATTTGGCGGTGCAACTTGCTGACGCACGCATGCGCAACGCGCAACTCGCCGCCGCACTGGCTGAGTTGGAACGCTTACGCCAGGCTGACACCATTACTGCTAAAGAAGCACAACCACTGATTCCATCCTTCCTGCTCACCGCCAATCTTTTGCGCGGTAGCAGCGCGCCACAGCCGCTGACGATTCCGCGCGCCGCCAAACAAATCGCGCTGCGGATGCGCATGGAAACGCAGGATTACGCCGCCTACCAGGCCCAATTGCGCACCGTCGAGGGTGCGGATGTCTGGCGCCGTCAAAATATCAAGGCAACCGGGCTGCGCGTCGCCCTGACCGTGCCCGCCGCGCAACTCCCGCCCGGTGATTACATTTTGACGCTCTCCGGTATTTCAGCCGCGGGAGCAGTTGAAGACGGCAACCGTTATTTCTTCCGCGTCCGCGGTAAGTGATTCAGAACAAAAAAAAGGTAGGACAGACGTTAGTCTGTCCGCAGCGGCCGATGGGACGATTTGCCAAATCGCCCCACCAGTTTCCCGTCCACTGAATCGAAATCCGAGCTAAAGTCTGTCCTAGATGCCGGTATCGCGATTGCCCAGATTAGCGGCGTCAATGTCTTGTTGCAGGCCTCTGGGGCCGGCCTCGCGGTTACGACGGCAGGCAACGTCGGCATCGGGACGGTGGCTCCGATCAGCAAGCTGCACGTGGAAGGCGCAGGGATTGTCGAGACCTCCATCGTCAGCCGCAACGAACGCGCGATCCTCAGCTTGGGCAACACGCTCAGTGCCGGGCGCTATACCTGGACGCTGGAGAGCGGCGTCTTCGGCATCCCGGGCCTGTTCGGCATCTACAACCGCAATGTGCAAAAGGTCGGGTTGCAGATTGATGGCAATCTGCTGGTTTCGGTGAAAGCCCTGCAAATCACGGGCGGCGCAGATTTCGCGGAAAACTTCGATGTGCGAACCGAGAAAAATTC
>JANOWX010000080.1:0-3721 GCA_031418175.1 Acidobacteriota bacterium
AGGGCACGAGGGTTCTGTCTATGCGGTGGCCTTTGCGCCGGATGGGCAGACACTGGCGAGCGCGAGTGGTGCTTTTTTCAGAGAAGGCAAAGACAATTCGGTGAAGTTGTGGTCGGTCAAGGGCGAGCAGGTGCTGGCGACGCTCAAAGGGCACGAGGCCGCTGTCAGAGCCGTGGCCTTTGCGCCGGATGGGCAGACGCTGGCGAGCGCGAGTTTCAACGAGAAGACTGGTCAGGGCGAGATCATCCTGCGCTTTACGGCGACCGAGGCCGAGGTTGCGCGGCAGCGGAATCAGTAGGCTAGAGTGATGGAACAAAGAAGTACTCAACCACATCCAACGGAAAGCTGCTCCTTTTGTGGCGCACAATCCGCCCGCCTTTTCCTGAAGAACCAAACCTATGGTCAGGGGACTCGGCTGATTGTGATTGAGAATGTGCCGACCTCCGTGTGCGGCAACTGCCACGAGAGCTACATCACCAGCGCAGTCTCGCGGGCAATAGACGAAGTGTTCGCCCATCCCGACCAACACACCATTCGCCGTGAGGTCAGCGTGGCGACGCTGGCGGCATGAACGCAGGCTTTTCAATTCAACTCGGCTATGCCAGTGGCGGATGTAGGCTTATGAGCACCAGCACGCGGCGCAAATTCACCAAGCTCGGACGATTGAGTCGTAAGGCTGAGATCGTTGCCCCGCCCGTTGCCGTCAAACCAATCAGCAAACTGAAATCGTCGTTCCATTCAAAATGCTCTTCCCAACGTTGCGTGCGTGGATTGAAAAGAGACACGGTTTGTCCAGTCACTGGATCAAAGGCTGCGACGCGCGTAGCTTTGCATTGATTGCAGCCGTGACAGCAAAACGCCAGGTTTTCAGCAGTCGTGGGGCCGCCCAAGCTGTAAGGCTGAATGTGGTCAATCGTGAACGGGTCGGCTGAATAATGGGCTTGCGCGCGGCAGTATTCACAGCAATACCGGGCGCGCTCGCTGACCAGACGACGTAATGGGGCGGGGATATAACGATCAGCCATGTTCGGGGAAGCGCAGTCCGAGTTGATCCAGCAACGCAGGTAAAGTTAGACCTCGCAACTGAGACAGTTTGACCAGCGCCTCCATTCTTTCGGCGTGGATCTCCTCAGCGCGCATTGCAAGCTGAGTCAGTTCTTCATACTCGGTGTCGGTGATGGAACTATCTTCGCGTTTGGCACGCAGTTCATTTGTGCGGGCGCGCAAGTCGGGCGGCAAACCTTGCAAGCTGCGCGTGAGCAGGGCCGCTTCCTCGGCAGGCAGATGCGGGGCTTTGCGTTCGGCTTGGAGGCGTAGCACACGCACAAACACTTTTTCCAGGTCCGGCAAGCTCAGGTTGTTGACGGCAGTGAGAATCTGATCTGTTGAAAGTCGCGTTGCAATAGTTTCCATAGTTCGAGCCTCGTCGGTTAGGTGACGTGTGACATCTTACGTCGCTAGATGGCACGCTGCCAACCTTCAGCCGAAGCAATACAGCTTCCCATCCTGCGCCCCAATTACCACACGCCCGCCCGCAATCGCCGGCGAAGCCGAGACCGCCGCGCCTGCGTTGAACTCCCAGGCCTTCGCGCCGGTGTTCAAATCCAGCACGTAAAAGCGCCCGTCGTTCGAGCCTATGTAAACGCGGCCTCCCGCGACGGCAGGCGAAGACTCTACGCGGGCGTTGGTGCGGAAGGACCAGAGTTCTTTGCCGTTCGCGGCATTCAAACAATGGACGACTTTGTCGCGCCCGCCGAGGATGACTTTGCCGTCAATGACCGCCGTCGAAGAATAAAACGGGAACTGGCGTTGCGGGTGCAGGTAGCGCCAGACGCGGCGGCGCGTTTTCAGGTTGATGCTCAGCACTTCGTTGGCGAAGTTGCCGAAGAAGGCTTGCAAGCCGGCGGGCGTGTTCAGAATCGTGACTGACGCGCCCGTGTTGCCGATGCCGGGCAGGCGCGTGACTTCTTTACCATCGCTGACGCGTATGCCGTGGAAGATTTCGTCGCAGCCGCCGAAGTAGGCGATGCCTTCTACGATGCAGGGCGTGCCGTGGACGTAGTTCTCGGTCTTGAATTGCCAGACGGTCTTGCCAGAGCGCGCTTCAAAACAATAGAGCGAGCCGTCGTAAGAGCCGATCAGCACGCGGTCGCCCCCATTTACATTGACGATCACGGGTGAGCATTTGATTTCGCCGCCGGTCTTATATGTCCACAGGCCCTGGCCGTTCGCGGCATTGACGGCGTGAAAGGTGCCTTCGAGATCGCCGACGAAGACGAGGCCGTTGGCTCCGGCGGGGCCAACTGCGGGAGAGGACTCGCCGACGGCTTCTTTGGTTTTGTATTTCCACTTCAGCTTGCCCGACCAGAGGTCTACGGCAATCAGTTCGCTGGAGCCAGTGCCGACGTAAACGGTGGCATCGGCGATGGCGGCGGACGATTCGATAATCTCGCCCGCGTTGAGTGACCACATCTGTTTCAGATTCGTATTGATGGTCGAAGGCGAGACGCCAGTCAGGTTGTAGCTACCGCGAAATTGGGGCCAGGCGTCGGCAGTCTGGGCGGAAGAGTAGGCAGTAGGCAGTAGGCAGTAGGCAGTAGTTGCTGCCGCTTGCTTCAACCATTGACGCCTGCCAACAGCCTGCGGCTTACTGCCGTCTGCCAACTGCCTATTGCTCACTGCCATCTGCTCTCTGTTTTTCAAAATGCCCATTCGTAAAGCTCCTTTGCTCCTGTCGCGCTAAACGGGCGCGGATTAAATGTGCTCGTCCATTGTTTGGACGCGGCTTCGGCTAATGTAGGTAAATCAGTGCGGGGGATTTCAAGTGCGCGCAGGATACTTGGCAAGCCGCCCGCGTGCGCCAGTTGCGCGAGCCGTTCAGCCAGTTGCTCAGCGGATGACAAGCCGACGACTTGTGCGAGTTCGGCGTAACGTTCGCCGACGATGCCTGCGTTCCAGCGGACGACGTGCGGCAGCATGACGGCGATAGCGATTCCGTGCGCGGTGCCGTAACGCGCGGTCAGTGGATTGGCGCAAGCGTGAGCCGCGCCGAGCATCGAATTTTCAATCGCAATTCCGGCGTAATGTGCGCCGAGCAACATTGCCCCGCGCGCTGCGAGGTTTTGCGGCTCGGCCAAGACCTTGTCGTAATTCCCAATCAACAGCCGCCAGGCTTCGCGCGCAAACACGTCCGAGAGCGGCGTGCGTTTGCTGGTGACGTATGTTTCGACCGCGTGCGCAAGCGCATCGTAACCCGCCGTCGCTGTGACGTGTGTGGGCTGGGTGACCGTCAGGCGCGGATCGAGGATCGTGATTTTGAAGGCGGCTTGCGCGTCGCCACAGGCCATCTTGACGTGCGTTTCGGCGTCCGAAATCAACGCGTAGGTTTGCGCTTCGCTGCCGGTGCCGGCGGTGGTGGGAATGCCTATCATCGGCAGCATGGGTTTGGTGGCTTTACCGTGCCCCCAGTAATCACGCATCGTCCCGCCATTGGTCAGCACGAAGTTGATGCCCTTGGCCGTGTCGAGTGAACTGCCACCGCCGAGCGCGATGATCGAATCAATGCCGTACTCGGCGGCGGCGACGCGACCGGCTTCGATCATCGCCGTGTCTGGGTTTTCGCTGAAATCGTGAAAAGGGAAGGCGGCGATGCCCGCTTGGTTGAGCAAGCGGGCGGCTTCGGCGACGTAACCACAAGATGCGATGCCGCGATCGGCGACGA
>JANOWX010000081.1:0-3818 GCA_031418175.1 Acidobacteriota bacterium
AACAACAACAGAAAGATGATCACGATTAAGAAAAAGAAGCCACCGTTGTATCTGTTATACCTAGGGTTATTGAACCCCCCCGAATCGTAATAAGGCTGTTGCTCGTTATCGTAAATGTGTGCCATATTTTTCTCTTTTCCAAAGCTATAACTTATCATCAGCTTGTCTGGGGTAACTTGCTGTCCAGTAGTGGACAATTGCGGAAAGAAATATGGCTGTGGGCGGGCTGTTTTTTTGGATGCTTGCGGTGGCTGCCGCTTCCGCCGCAATGGTTACAGTGAATCGCGCCGGTTCCGCCAGCAATGGCGGATGGGAGTATTAGCCATACAGCGACCTTGCAAAGACTGTGTTTGTACTTGCAAGGTCACGCTGCGAGCAACGCACAAGTGCAGCTATCGCGCGGCGGCAGAGCCTACCAGGGGCATGGCGACGCCAACGCGAGCGATCTCGTAGTGCGCGTAGTCAATCGTCAAAATGTTTTTCCCGGCCATTTTCACTAGCGTAATGGATTCATCTTTGAGCGGCAGCCAGAATTCTCCGATCTTCTGATTGCGGCGCACAAAATCAACCCGCTTGGTCCAAAACGACGGATTTTTGGCGGGCTGACCCGCGATTTGAACAACCGCAAACTCCGTGGCGTGGATCCAGATTTTGCCTTTGAACAGATAGGTGTCATTCCGTTTCGGCGTGGCCTGCACGGCGAAGCAGGGATAGCCATCTACAACCTCTTCACCAAGCAGCTTAAAAGTGTAGTTGTCGGGGCTGATCGAGCTATCGTGGCGGTTGCGCCCGGCCGCCGTTTCGACTTCACTCTCCATCAACGGCTTGAAGACGCGACTGCGAATCAAGCTTGACCCCGCTTCAGAAACAAGCTTGAACTCTTTGATGCCCGGCGCGCGATAGTGCAACACTACTTGCAATTCGGCGCGCACCTTGCCTTGGTCATTTTGGACCCGATAGGTACGCGGCACCGAATACTGTTGCAGCCGAGCCTCGCGCCGGCGGTTGTGTTCCAGCAATTTGGCCAGGATGAGGTCGCCCGTCATCTCAATTGTAACCGTGGCAGCCTGCACCGGCTGATTGAGCGGCAGCCGCGCCACCGGCATAAAGCCTAACAGCGCTGCCCCGATGAAGAATCGTCCTAACAGTTGAATCGCTTGTTTCATGACACTTGCTCCTCTCTCTCATGCATTTCCAATGATTTGCCCCATGACCTTATGAATCAGCCGTAGCAGCGTGATTTCCAGCACCTGAAAATCTGCTGGTTGCGTGAATTAGGCGCTCGGCGGGCCAGCACCGTCACCGGACTTCTGCCACGTAACGATGGCGATGACGAAGGATAGGACGCCGACACCAAGGAAGAGTACCTCGAGCGGCTGCCCCTTGATGACGGGTTTCAGCGCTGCGAAGAGAAACAGCACGCTCGAGAGTGCGAATGAGATGGGGACGAGCTTATTCTTCCAGACCTTCATGACTTGGCCTCCCTATTGTGATTGATTTCTGCTTCAGTTCGTTGACTCAGGGCAGAGCGTTGTGGCGCGCTACCCTGAGCCGGCATAGCTGGCTTCCTTCTTCTAAAACTGCGCGGAGAGGGTCTTAGCGAGGAGCGCTTGCCCGAATCCGGAATTCCGTGCCGCTCAATAACTCGAGATCGTCGCGGCCTTGCACAATGACCGTTCCGGCGCCTGCGCCCGCGCCGACGGCGGCACCAATCGCCGCGCCCTTGCCGCCCCCGGCAATCGCGCCAATCACCGCGCCGATCGCGGCGCCAATACCAGCGCGCGTGACGGTGCGGCCCGTTTGGCTATTGTCGTCCTGTGCCCGGCCCTCGTTATCAACCCGGATGGTTTCACCACTCGTCGTGCGGACGCTGTCAATAATCCCCGCGAAGTTGGCGCTACGGCCATCGCGCAACCGGATGCGGTCGAACTCGAAGGACATCTCGGCCCGGCCCGCGACGCGGCCGGAGCGGTTCACCTGCGTGACGTGGCCTTCGATGACGGCTTCGCTGTACTGGTCAGGCGAGCGCACCGTTAAGCTAAAACGCTCGCCGTCGCGCGCCTGCTTCGTGCTCAGGTTGTCGTTGAGCACGGCCAGCAGTTGCGTGCCATCCGGCACCACGAAATCGCCCCTGGGCACGTCGGCCACCACGGGGTTATCCCTCGTGCCGGAGTAAGGGGCGTCGGAGTAAAGATCCAATTGCGCCGTGTCCGAGGTCTTCTCGTAAACACTATTCGCCACGACTGGCTGCGTCAGCGCTTCGTCGCTGATGCGGCGCGTGACGCGCAGGCTGCGGCCGTTGTTGAGCGGCTCAAAAGTGACCTGGAAATCGCTAGCCCGGTCGCCTTCGGAATTGATCACCAGGCGCTCGCCGGAAAGCGTCGCACTCGTGCGGATGCTCCGGCCATTGCGCGTTTGCTCGGTCTGGGCGCGTCCGTCGGCCTCGAACGTGATCTGCGCGGCGCGCGTGGAAGCCATCGTGATCGTGCGTCCGTTCCGCTCGAGCGCGAGCGACTCGGGCGCTTCCAGCCGCCGCAAGAGCATATTGCGGCGGCGTTGTTGTTCGCCGCCGCCGGGCAAACCGCGTGTCACACGATCCGCTACGGTCGCGGGGTTGTCACTGCGCGCCTGATTGAGGCGATAGGTGCCCGTCAAACGATTCGCGGCATATCCGCCCTGGTCGGCCTGATCGGCGCGCTGGGAATTAACCCGGTCATCCGCGCGCCACGCGACATTGTAATAACGCGCCAGTTGATCGAGTTCCAATCGCAAGTTGCCCCAGTCGCGGCGGACGCGCGCATCGGGCTGACGGCGGCGCATGAAGTTGTCTAGCGAAGAGGCGCGATCAATCAATTCCTGGGCATCGGCGGCGACGGCTTGCCGGCTGTCGTAACGTTCCCGGAACCGTGCCGTCGCGTCCGCGAACTCGTTGAAGAACTCGTTGAGGTTTTCTTCGCGCCGTGTGCCGCCTTGCGGCCGGCCTTGCTCTGACGTTGCATTGAGACTGTTGCGCAAGGTCTGGGTGCGGGTCTCGATGCGTTGCAGGATCGGCCCCACTTGCCGGTCATTGTTGCGCGTCGCGCGCCGCTGGGCGGGCGCGGTCAATCCCGTGGCGAGCAGGAGCGCCACGAGGATGCCTAAACTTGTTTTTCTAATGCGTTGAATCATTTGGTCATCTTTCCGTTCCGCGTTGCCTGCGGGTGTGCGGCAGGTAACGCGGAATCTCTTCCGGTAAAAGCTCGCCGCTTGCGCGGCAGGATCGGTTGGGTCTCGCTTGATATTTTGATGGTCGGTCAGGTTGGGGTAACTTGCCGTCCTCTATTGGACAAGCGCGAAAAGAAAGGTTGCGCCGGAAATTGCCTTAACCAGCCCTGCCTGTATTACTATCGGGGCACATGAAAAGAATTAGCATCAGCAAGGAGCGCCTGTTCACAGCTTCTGGCAAGTTGGCTGACGAAGAGCCGATTCGCGCTGAGTTGTTTAGCCTTGAGCGGCTCGAACAATATGCGGCCACACTGGCGGCAGAGCAGCGCGTCAATGACGGGCCGCCGCGCGGACGGCAATTGCTGCCGCAATTCGAAGCCAACGGGCGGCGGCTGGCTTCGGCCTATCGCACGTTGGCCGACGCCGTATTTTTCGGACAGGAAATTTCGCCCGCCGCTGAATGGCTGGTAGATAACTTTCACCTGGTCGAAGAGCAGTTGCGCCAGATTCGCGAAGACCTGCCGAAAAGCTATTACCGCGAATTGCCGAAACTCAGCACGGGCGAGATGCAGGGCTATCCGCGCATCTATTCCATCGCATATACCTTCGTTGCT
>JANOWX010000082.1:0-10236 GCA_031418175.1 Acidobacteriota bacterium
GCCGTGGCCGAAGCGCAACTCATCGGCCTGCCCGATCAATTCATGGGCGAAGAAGTCGCGGCGGTCATCAAGCTGAAACCGGGGGCGGCGGCGACCGAAGACGAATTGCGCGCGTATTGCAAAGCCAACATCAGCCGCCACAAAGTGCCGAAGTACTTCCGCTTCGTCGCGGCCTATCCGTTGACGATGAGCGGCAAGGTGCAGAAATTCGTCTTGCGCGAGCAGTTGATCAAAGAACTGGGTTTGGAAGCGGCGGCGGAATTGAAGACGGCTTGAGCGGGATGCGCTAGACTGCGCGTGACACTATGCTCGTGATTGACGAAAGGGGGATTGCAATGAGTCCACAAACAGTACTGTCACCAACCGAGACGCCGCAGCGCATTGCGCAGGGCTGGGTTGCCGCCATGCCGAAAGAGATTGCCGAAGACCTGTTCGGCCTGTCCGCCGGCGCGCTGGTGACATTCTTTGTGCAGCCGGGCGAGATCACCGCCTTGATGAACCTGGCTTTGCAAACAGAGGAAGCGCGGCAACGTGAGCCGGGCTGGATTCTCGCAATGCCGCCGGACATTGCCGCTGCGAGCGGCAGCGCGGAAGGCTCATTGATGGTCGTCTATGCCAAAGCTGGGACGCTGCGGGTTGAGATCGTGGCCCCGCGGCTGGCAGCCCGCGCAGCAGCACGTCATTACTTTGAGAAATACTGTGCAGAGGCTGGGGAATAGGCTCTTCAAGATGGCTACAGCGGTCGTTTACATGGATTTAGCCGACGCTCTGATGCTGCACTTTGAATTAATGTGGCTCTACGGTGAATCGCGTTTTGGTGTTTTCGCCGAAGACTTGATTGAATCTGCCTTGGCGCGGCCACAGCACGCCGCCGTCTACGAAAGCGCCGACCTGGTTCGTCAAGCCGCGACACTCTGTTTTGGCCTCATCAAAAATCATCCCTGGACTGGCGGAAATAAGCGTACGGCAACAGCTTTGACTGAAGAGTTTTTGCGGCGCAACGGATGGCAAGTGCAGGCGGCGCTGACTGAAATAATCGCGCTCTCATTGGCTGTTGAGGCTGACCGCTTTGGCGTTGACGAAATCGAGGTGTGGTATCGCCAGCACACAACTCCCGTGGTCAATCCAACTGAAAGCTAAACAACCGACGTATCGAGGTAAATCGCATGCAAACAAACCGTCGAGAGTTTTTACAACAATCCGCCGCGTTGGCCTTGGCCGCCACGAGCGCGGCGTTGCTAAGTGAAGAACCGGTCGGCGCGCAAACCAAACTGCGCACTTCGGCGCTGGCTGGATACGATGCGACCGGCCTGGCCGAATTGATTCGCCAGAAAAAAATCACGCCCTTGGAATTGGTCGAAGACACTTTGCGGCGCATCGAACAGCTCAACCCGCAACTCAATCTGGTGTTGACCAAAAATTTCGATGTCGAAAAGGCGCGCGCGCGGGCCAAGTCCAACCTGGGCGACGGCCCCTTTGCGGGCGTGCCGATCCTGTTGAAGAACATCGTCGAATACAAAGACGCCGACATTGATTTCGGCTCGCGCTTGTACGCACAGGGCATCGCCAAGCACGGGCGCTTGCACAAAGCCAGTTCGCCGTTTATTCAAGCCGTAGAGCAAGCCGGGTTCATCGTCGTGGGCATCACCAACGCGCCGGAGTTCGGCCTGATCGAAACGACCGAACCGACCTTGCACGGCGCGGCGCACAATCCATGGAATACGGCCTACACCACGGGCGGTTCCAGTGGCGGTTCAGCGGCTTCAGTAGCGGCGGGTATCGTGCCGCTCGCCCACGCCAATGACGGCGGCGGTTCGATTCGCATCCCGGCCTGCCAGTGCGGTGTTTTCGGATTGAAACCGACGCGCAAACGCGAATTGACGCCGTTTACCATCGGCGCGCTGGCGAATGATGTGGCGGGCATCAACAGCGACCTTTGCGTCAGCCGCACGGTGCGCGACACGGCGGCCTATTTGAATGTCGTCGAAAACAAACACAACGACAAATTGCCGCCCGTCGGCATGATCGGCGGCCCTGCCAGCAAACGGCTGAAGATTGCGCTCGTGCTCGAAAGCATCAACGGCAAGCGCCCTGACCCCGAAGTCGAACAGGCAATTCGCGCTTCGGCCAAGTTGTGTGAGTCACTGAAACACAAAGTCGAGGAAGTGAAGCTGCCGATCAATGGCGCGGAACTCACCGAGGCCTTTCTCGGCTACTGGTCGGCGGGCACGGTTGGCTTAGACCAAGAGATCGAGCAAATGCTGGGCAAGGGCGTCAAGCGCGAAGACGTGCTGGAACCGTGGACGATTGGTCTGATGGAACTGGGCCGCAAGCGCGGCTTGTTCCAAGCCGTCGGACGCGCGAACAAGGCCTTCACCGAAGCGGCGGCGGCGCTGGAAGGGTTATTCAAAAACTACGATGTGATTCTCTCGCCGGTCTTGCGCATTCCGCCCTACAAGCTGGGCTATCACGATCCGCGCATGAATTTCGATACGTTGCTGGCGCGTGTGTTGGATGAAGTCGCTTATACGCCGTTGCATAATGCCTGCGGCACCCCGGCGATGTCGGCGCCGCTTTATTGGACAAGGAGCGGCTTGCCCATTGGCAGCCAATTCGCGGCGTGGCGCGGTGGTGAAGCGACGTTGTTGCAATTGGCGTATGAACTGGAAGCCGCGCGCCCGTGGGCGAAAAAACGTCCGGCGATTTTTGCGGCGTGAGCGGCGGCAAGTACAATGGGCGCGCCGCTGAAAGTAAGGAGGTAAAGCAGATGACACCACAAGCGAAAATCTTGCCGGTGGATGTGCCACAAAAGACCGAAAACGGCTGGGCGATTGCCATGCCGAAAGAGATCGCCGAAAAGCTGTTCGGTTTGCCAGAAGACTCATTGGTGATCTTTCAGGTGCATGCTGGCGGTATTACCGCGCAACTCGATCTTGCCGCCCAAACTGCCGAAGCGCGGCAGCGGGAACCGGGCTGGTTCGTCAAAATGCCAGTGGAAATGGCAAGGTCAGCCGGCGTGCCCGAGGGGTCAACGCTTGGGCTATACGCCAAAGCTGGTCGCCCCTACGTCGAAACCTACCCGCCACTGGACGGCGAGTTGAAAGAGTTCATGCGCGAAATACTGACGAACCGCCGGGCGGATTTCGAGGAGATGAAGCGCCGTGGCGATTGAGGGCACACGCTACATTTCCTATCTGGACGCTGTGCTCATTCACTTCGAGACGATGGATTTTTATGGCGAGATCCGCTACGGGGTCTTTTTGCGCGACCTGATTGAGTCGGCGCTGGCCCGTCCGCAACACGCGGCTGTATACGAAAGTGCCGGCATTGTTCGGCAGGCGGCGACACTATGTTTCGGCTTGATCAAAAACCATCCCTGGCAAGGCGGCAACAAGCGCACGGCCTACGGCCATTGCTGAAGCCTTTTTGTTGCGCAACGGCTATCGCGTCATCGCGCTGCCGGGCGAGACCGCGCAATTGGCCTACGCTATTGATGACAACAGCTATGGCCTCGATGAAATTGAAGCTTGGTACCGCCAACGAACCACGAAGGTAAATCCATGAAAACTATTCGCATCGCCAACGGACAAGGCTTCTGGGGCGACTGGCTCGACGCGCCGCTGCAACTGGTCGAGCGCGGCACCCCCGAAACCAAGATTGACTATCTGACGCTCGACTATCTGGCCGAGATCACGATGTCCATTCTGCAAAAGCAGAAGTCGCGCGACCCGCAGGCTGGCTATGCACGCGACTTCCTTTACGTCGTCAGCCGCGTGCTGAAAAAATGCCTCGCCAACAACATCAAGATCATCGCCAACGCGGGCGGCGTCAATCCGCAGGCTTGCGTCGCGGGGCTGGCGGGTGTTGTCGGCAAGCTTGGCTTGACCGGACAAGTCAAAGTCGGCGTCGTCACGGGCGATGACATCATGGACAAACTCGATGACCTGCTTGCGCAAGGCATCGAGTTGAAAAACATGGAATCAGGCGCAACGCTCGCAACCATCCGCGACCGCGTCAAAAGCGCGAATGTCTATTTCGGCGCGGCCCCGCTGGCTGAAGCGCTGGCGCAGGGCGCGCATATCGTCGTGACGGGCCGTTGCACCGACACCGGTCTGACGCTCGCGCCGCTGATTCACGAATTCGGCTGGTCGTTGGAAGACTGGGACAAAATGGCGGCGGGCACGGTGGCCGGGCACATCATCGAATGCGGCGCGCAAACCACCGGCGGCAACTGCCAGGTGGATTGGCAGACGATCCCCGATTTCTGGGACATCGGCTATCCGATTGTCGAAGCCGAGGCGGACGGCACCTTCGTCGTCACCAAACATGCAGGCACGGGCGGGCGCATCACGGTGGCGGGCGTGACCGAACAGTTGATGTACGAGATGGGCGATCCGCACAATTACATCACGCCGGATGTGGTCGCCGATTTCACTACGATCCGGTTGGCGCAAGATGGCGCGAACCGCGTGCGCGTCAGCGGCGTGCGGGGCAAGGCCGCGACCGATTCATACAAAGTCTCGATCAGTTTTGCGGATGGCTTCAAAGCGGCGGGCGGATTGATTTACGCCTGGCCCGATGCTTATGCCAAAGCCAAGGCGGCGGACGTGATGTTGCGCAAGCGGCTGGACGTGCTGGGCCTGAAATTCGATGAGATTCGCTCGCAATACATCGGCGTGGATGCGACGCACGAAGGTTTAGGCGGCGCACCTTCGCCGAACATTGCCGAGGTGCTGTTGCGCGTCGGCGTGCGTGGCCCGGATCAAGCGGCGCTTCAACGCTTCACCACCGAGCTTGCGCCGCTGGCCTTGGCGGGGCCGCCGACGGTGACGGGTTTTGGCGGCGGGCGCCCGAAGGTCGAAGAAGTCGTCGCGTACTGGCCGGCGCTGTTGCCGAAGACAGCCGTGACGCCGCGTGTCGAAATCATCACGATTTGAAGAGGCACTGATGGAAATCAAAACCGTACTCACCGCAAACGCGCCCGCGCCCGGCGGACATTATTCGCAAGCCATCGTGTATAACGGCCTCGTCTACGTCGCCGGGCAATTGCCAATCAAACCGGGCACGAGCGATAAAACCGTCGGCACGATTGAGGAGCAAGCTGAACAATGCCTGACCAATCTGCGCGAGATTTTGCGCGCGGCAGGCAGCGATTTGAACCGCTTGCTGAAAGTCACGGTTTATATTTCTGACATCGGGCTGTGGGGACAGGTGAATGAGGTGTACGCGCGCAGGCTGGGCGAACACCGTCCGGCGCGCGCCATCGTGCCGTGCAAGGAATTGCACTACGGCTTTCAGATCGAGATCGAAGCCATCGCCGCGCTCAACGAACCGTAGGACAGACTTTAGTCTGTCCTACGCGCGTCTGAGCGCGTGTTTATACCCGGACAGACTAAAGTCTGTCCTACCGTTTCTGAGGAAAAACATCATGCCCCCTATCATTTTGGATTACACCAAACTTTCGCTGGCCGAAGCAGTGACCGAAGCTGAAGCCGTCACGCGCGACGCGCAGACCGCCTTCGGCCAACTCACGGCGGAGCAACTCAACTGGAAGCCGAGCGCCGCGGCGTGGAGCGTGGGCCAATGTCTGGAACATCTGATCGCCGCCAATCGCCAAATGTTTCCGGCCTTTGATGAAGTGCTTGAAGGCCGCAAACAGACTTCGCTCTGGGAGCGTGTGCCGCTGCTGCCGGGCCTGTGCGGCAGGGTGATGGTCAAAAGCCAGGCGCCCGAAGCCACCCGGAAATTCAAAGCGCCGCCCGCCGCGCAACCCAGCGCCAGCGCAATTGACGCCGGGGTCGTCAGCCATTTCACCGCGCATCAACGCGAGGTCGTGGGCCGCTTGCAGGAAATGGAGAAATACGAGGCCGACAGGATCATTATTACTTCGCCGTTCGTGCGGCTGATCACCTACAGCATGCTGGACGCCTGCCGTCTGCTCGTGACGCACGAGCGCAGGCATCTGGCCCAGGCGCAACGCGTGACGAAATTGCCCGGCTTCCCGTCGGCCGGGCACAGTTGAAACAGCCACTTCAGCGCGCGGCCATAGCCGATTTCCATTTTCCTGTCTCACACTTTCCTGTTGGTGAGCGTTATTTTGCGCTCGTCACCTTGAGCGATTTCAAGGCCGGGTCGCGCTTGATCTCAGCTTCAGTGTAAAGAATCTGCCGCCACTTTTTCTCTGAAAACAACTGCGTCTGGTCATGGAACAGCGGCGAAGCCGGATCGCCCGATTGCGCATAGGTCAGGAAGGCCTGCGCGCGCGGGCCTTGCGCGGTGTATTCCAGCGCCATGATGAAGCTGGTGCCGTAATTGATCAGGTAGCCGTCTTTGCCCAGGTAACGGCTGCCTTTGACGCGCTCCGGCACGGCGGCAGGTTCGAGCGTGGTTGAACCCGGCGAGAAGCTGACGACGTTGGCGATGCCTTCGTAAGCGCCGCCGCCGTGAATCGGGATGCGCCCGCCGTTTTTGTTGCTGTATTGCACCTGGCCCAGCGGCGCATCCAGCGCGAAGCCGGCTTGTTCCAGCACGCGCATGGCGCGCGCCAGCTTGAGCAATGACTCGCCGTCTTTATCGTTTTTATCTGGCGTCATGGTGTGCGGCGTGTTGACCGCATCCGCCGGGTTGAAATCGTGTTGAAACAGCACGCCGGCTTTTTGCAAATCGGCGGCTTCGTATTGCGTGGTGAATTCGCGCCACAACACCGCGCCGATGCTGGCGGTGTCGAAGCGTCCATCCCACGCCGCCAGGATGCCGCAAGCCTTGCGCAAATCCACCGCTTGTCCTTCCAGCGTGACGGCGGGCGTGGCCTGACAGCGTTTGACCACTGCGCCGCGCAACAATTCCGCCGACAGGCTGCGATTGCTGAGCGCGGCGGCGGCCAGTTCAGCCAGCGTGAATTTGCCGTCCTGGCCCGCCGGGCCGTTCGGGCTGGTGTCGTCCAGCAACAAGGCATTCATCCGCGTGCGCAGCGTGCGCGCCGTGCCTTCCAGACCCTGCAACGGAGAAAAGCCGGTCAGCAACTGGCGCGGATTCGCCAGCCAGAAACTATCGTTCGCGTTGAAAACGAAATCCTTGCGTTCCAGTTGCGGCATGCGCGACCACGGAATCACGCCGGGCCGTGTCGTCGCGTCGTCGGCCCATTCGTAAAGCGAGTTGCTGCCGTCCAGCAAAATCATCCCGCGCTCCCAGGCGGTTTTCGTGAGCATGTCGCTGTCTTTGCGCTGTAGCAACGCGGCGATGGCTTCGGGCTTCAAGTTCGGCGTCGCGGACGAATCGGTGTACCAGGCGCGCCCGTCGGCGCTGGTGGCAATCGTGTTGACCCAGGGCAAGGCGTTGAAATCGGCGTGGGCTTTTTTGAATTCTTCCAAACTGCGCGCGCGGTTCATCGCCAGCCGCTGCGTTTGAAACGAAACGTTGTTGGCATTGGCGTCGCGCACCGTCACCGCGCGTTTGGCCGTCCAGCCGAAGCCGGGCAGGTTCACGATGGGGCCGTAATGACTGAAGAAAACGCGGCGCTCGACTTGTTTGGTCGTGCCGTCCGTTTGGCGCACCGCGACGCTGATGACCTTGCTGGTCAGTTCGCGCTCTTTGCCGTCGTAGAGGTAGCGCGTCGGATTGCCCGGCGCCAGATCAAGCGTGTAGAGCGTGAAGCGTTTGCCCGCCGACACCGTATGCGTCCAGGCCACCGCGCGGTTGAAGCCAATCGCCACGCCCGGGCTACCGAGCAAGCCTACGCCGTAAACATCCAGTTGGCCGGGAATCACCAGATGCTTTTCCCAAAACCGATTGGAGCCAGTCCAGGGGTAATGCGGATTGGCGACCAGCATGCCGCGTCCGCCAGCCGAACGTTCTGAGCCAAGCGCCCAACCGTTGCTGGCGAGATCAGCTTCGGGCCAGGCAGCGTTAATGCCGGTCGGCGTGTTGAGCGCCGTTTCGTTTTTCGGCGGGGTTGCCGTCGCAATCATCTCGGCGAAGTTGGTGGTGGTGACGACGACGCTTTGCTGGTACGCCATCAAATCTTCCGCCGTGATCGGCACGACCCA
Source organism: Acidobacteriota bacterium (assembly GCA_031418175.1). Lineage (GTDB taxonomy): Bacteria > Acidobacteriota > Blastocatellia > RBC074 > RBC074 > JACPYM01. The sequence continues at coordinate 8,046 of JANOWX010000082.1, forward strand.
AGCCTGGCCGCGGCACCAACCGGCGACGCCTTGGGCGGTGACTTCACCGAGGTATTGGTTGTACCCGGCGACGTAGCCGTCAACCATTTCGCGCTGGTCTTTGGGCATGGATTGAACCATCGCGCGCGCCTGTTCATAAATGCCCAGCGCGCGAAAGGTGATGTCGCTGCTGACGTGGCGATTGTTCTCGCCCGCGCCGAAGTATTTCGCGCGCTCGCCCCGGGCTTTGACGACTTGATCGGCCAGCGAACACAGGTGGTCTTGCGCGAAAGCGTAGCCTTCGCCAAAGCCCAGACTGCCCATGTCCCGGGCCGTGATGTGCGGAATGCCGTGACTGGTGCGGCGGATTTCAACCACATAACGCGGCTTTGAAAACGAAACGGATTCAGTCAATAGCGCGCCAAACAGCGCCACGGCACACAACGCGCCGATTGACCATTGACGGGCGGACGAAACGATAGGCGATGAACGCATTGAGCTAAGCCTCCTGGTGGAAAAGGTGAATTGGATTGGTAACTGCGCGGAATATAAACCACGCGGCAGCTTGCGGCAATTGCCGGCGCGCCAGCCGCCGCTGCTACCCATACAAATGCTTTCCGTGTAGGCTGGCCGCTGTTTTTTTCAGCAACAAGCATTCGTGACAAGCAGGAGCATATGGATTCAACGATTGAACAGAATAAACCGACGCCCGGCCTTTGGGCCACGCTACGCCAGTCCGTGAATGGCAGCGAACAGGATTTCACCACGGGCAGCATTGGACGCGCGATCTTTTTGCTCTCGGTGCCGATGGTGCTCGAGATGCTGATGGAATCGCTTTTCGGCATCGTCAACGTGTTCTGGGTCTCGCGCTTGGGGGCCGAAGCGATTGCCATCGTCGGCACGACGGAAGCATTGCTGGTGCTCGTGTTCGGCATTGCGATGGGTCTGAGCATGGCGACGACGGCGCTGGTGGCGCGGCGTGTGGGCGAGGGCAATCCGCAAGCAGCCGGACACGCCGGAGCGCAGGCGATTTTGCTGGGCACGGCGGTCTCATTGGTGCTGGGCGTGATTGCGTTTTTCGGCACGTCGCTGCTTTTCGGGATGCTGGGGGCCGCGCCGGGTGTGATTGCGGGCGGGTTACGCTACGGGCAAATCATCCTGGGCACGAACGTCATCATTATGCTGCTCTTCCTGATTAACGCCGTCTTTCGCGGCGCGGGTGACGCGGCCTTTGCAATGCGGGCGTTGTGGATCGGCAATGCGATCAACCTGGTGCTCGATCCGTGTTTTATCTTTGGCTGGGGGCCGTTCCCTGCAATGGGCGTGACGGGTTCGGCGGTGGCGACGACGATTGGGCGCGGCGCGGCGGTGCTCTATCAACTCTCGCTGCTCTTCCGCCAAAGCGGGCGCATACACATCACGCGCGCGGAGTGGCGGCCCGATTTCACGCTGCTGCGCGAGATCGTCGCCATCTCCATCGGCGGCGTCTTTCAATATCTGATTGCCACAGCCAGTTGGATGTGGCTGGTGCGTATCGTGGCTTATTTCGGCGCGCCGGCGGTGGCGGCCTACACCGTGGCGATGCGCATCATCGTCGTCACCATCCTGCCGTCGTGGGGGATTGCGAATGCGGCGGCCACGCTGGTCGGCCAGAACCTGGGCGCGGGCAAACCGGAGCGCGCCGAAAAATCGGTGTGGATTGCGGGCTTTGCCAACGCGCTCTTTCTGGGGCTGGTGACGATTGTCTTTTTGATTTTTGCTGAACCCATGATCCGATTTTTTACGGATGACCCGGTGGTGGTGCCGATTGGTGTGGCGTGTTTGAAAATCGTCAGCTACGGCTATGTGTTTTACGCCTTCGGGATGGTGATGACGCAATCGTTCAACGGCGCGGGCGACACGCTGACGCCGACCTGGATCAACCTGGCGTGTTATTGGGCGTTCCAGTTGCCGCTGGCATATGCGCTGTCGTTGTGGGCGCAGTGGGGAGCGGGCGGCGCGTTCTGGGCGATCACGATTGCGGAGTCTACGCTGGCGGTGGTGGCGATGTGGGCGTTTCGGCGGGGGAAGTGGAAAGAGGTCAAGGTCTAAATCGAAACACCCCGGCTTGGCACATATTCCACTGCATCTGAGCGCGTCAGGTGCAGGTGTTTAGAGTTCAAGCTTTAGCTTGTCCGGGCGCACCGCAGGTGTAGATAACGCGCCTGCGGCG
>JANOWX010000083.1:0-2039 GCA_031418175.1 Acidobacteriota bacterium
TCGGAAGCACCAGGTCGCTACCGCTCGCTGTACCGCACCGGTAACTTTTGAATTATGGCGACCAAGAGCAGATTCATCATCCGCAGAAAAGACAGCGAGGTGGACGATGTCTTCCTCGACAGCGAAGGCCTGACCATCGGACGGCTCATCAGCAACGACCTGGTGTTGAATCACCGCGCCGTCTCGCGCACGCACGTGGGCATTGCCAGTGCCGCGAACATTCCCGGCCTGGCTGATAACCCTGAAACCGCCACCAGCTATTTTCTCTCGAACCTTTCAGCTTCAAACGGCACGCTACTCAATGGCGAGAACGTCGAGAACGTCGCGCTCTTTAATGACGATGTAATCCAAATCGGCCCGTACTTGCTCAAGGTCGGCTACGTTGACGATGCGCTCGCGTTGACGGTCGAGATGGAATTGAAGGTGCAGCCGCTGGAAAAGCGCACGGCCTTGCTGCAAATGCCTGCGGGCCAGGATGGCGACCAGACCATGCTCATCAAGTTCCCGACGGTGGCGGCGCGCCCTGGGACTTCGGCGCTGTCGGGGCAAGGCTTGCTGACCGGCTACTTGCCGTCATTCGACAAACAGGCGCTCGATTTGTTTTGGGATAAACGCAAACGCGAGGCCGGCAAGATCGAAGGCAAGTCAGCGCTGCATCCGCGTCTGGGCCAGAAATTTGGCAAGGCCCAATTCAACTGGCGGCCCACCTTTGATCTGGCGCGGCTCTGGCGTATGTCCTATTTCGTTTGGGGCACGCTGTTGACGGCTGCGCTGGCCGTAGCCGCAGCCTTGGCTTACAGCAGCGTCTATGCCCCCAAACCGCTCTCGATCGCACACGCCAAGCCGTTATCAGCCGCGAGTTTGGGCCAGCGCAATTTGGCCGCGCAATCCAACAGCAATGCTTGTACGAGTTGCCATACGCCAACCGCCGGGATGCTCGATCAATGCATCGCGTGCCATCAAACCAAAGCGACGGCAGACAGACCGGCTTTCTCGCCGGCGGTCTATATCAAAGGCCACGAAGAGCAAAAGCTGGGCTGTCTGGATTGTCACGTCGAACATCTGGGGCCGCAGAATGAAGCGGGGTTGTTGCATTACGGGCTTTGCTACAACTGCCACAACGGCGTCTATCAACTAAAGCAGAACGGGCAGGAACGCCAAGCGGGCGCGGTCTTGCCGCTCCCGCACGGCGGCGCGGTGGGCTATGTCAAGGTGAAGGATAAAGGCTTCAGCCCAGAGTATTGGGGGTTGACGCTGAGCAAATGGAATCAGGTTGTGGCGCGCTGGAAAAAGAAAAGCCCGCAAAAAAACTTTCAGACGGCGGACTATTTCAGCAAGGGCGATTCCAAACAGCAATTCCACAATTTGCACATGGAGGGCTTCGACCAACCGCGCCTCTGTGCGACTTGCCATTTCGATCAGCAAGGCGAGCGGGACATCGCATCCGCCTTTGGCTTGCACGAAGCGCCCAAACAAGCTTGCAGCAAGTGCCACGCGGAGCCGCAAGCCGCCACGGGCCAGGTGCGCGGCCTGGCCAGATGCGATACCTGCCATCAACAACACGGGCGAACTTCGCAAACCGTCACGCTCGCGCCAGAAGCTGAGGCGGACATCCAAAAATATCTGACGCTGCTTAGTCCCAAGGCCAAAACGGTCGCGGCGTTCAACCTGAAAGAGCGCAGCGGATCAGCCAGCGTCTTGCGGCAAAGTGTGGACGCGCCCAGTTGGCGCAAATTTGGCGCGCTGCCCTGGTACGGCTGGCTGGCGCTGCTGGCCGCGCTGCCAATCGGTGGATTGTTATTTGTTGCGGCTGATTCGCTGCGCCGCAAATACGCCAAACCACCTGCGGCTGATGAAAAAAGCGCGGCACCCAAGACTACGCAGATCAAACTGACCGCGAGCCAGCAAAAACAAAAAGACGAAGGGCCGCTCTTCCCGCGCCCGGTGATTGATCCGCTGTTGTGCATCGGCTGTCACGCCTGCGTCGAAGCCTGTCCGCACGATGTGCTTGCCATCACCGCCGATGGTGTGGCCGCAGC
>JANOWX010000084.1:0-29139 GCA_031418175.1 Acidobacteriota bacterium
GCTGCGTCAAGCCGCAGCACTCCAAATTTCGCCGCGCGATTTTACGCCGGCCACGCAAAAAAAGGCGAAGCGCTTGCTCGCTTCGCCACCATCAGGTTTGTTGTTTGTCAGGTGTCGTTCAGCGCTCTTCGGGGCGGCGGACTTTTTCTTCCATCACACGGAAGCCAAAGTTTTCGTCCTTGATCGTGTATTCGCTGGGAACTTTGAACAAGTATTCATCGGGTTCGACACGCAGCAGGTTGGCCAGCCGGAAGACCGTTTCGCCGTGGCGCGGGTCGGTCTGTTTGGTCATGACCGTGGCTTGCAGTTCAGGCGAATACCAGCGTTCGATGACGATTTCGATGGGGCGTTCGTTGCCGATTTGGCCGGCGGGAATCGTTTGCACAATGCGTGTGCCTTCGCATTCGACGCCCTCGATCAACTGTTTCGGCAACTTTTCGCTATTGATTTGCACACGCAATCCATCCGGCGCTGCGCTCCGCTGTTTGATGACGGCGCCTTGCGCTTCTTCAGTCGCCGCGCGGTTGGCTCTATCGCCGAGGGCGAAGTTGAAGGTCAGCACGCCCTGCACTTTGACGGGCACGCCGCTCAATTCAGTCGGTTTGAATTGCCATTGACGTGCGGCGTTGAGCGCTGCTTCACGCAACAGAGGATGGCCATTGACTACGGAGGCATCAATCACGTCGCCTTTTTCGCTGACCGTGACTTGCACTTGCACTGCGCCTTCCGCGCGCGAGGCTTTGGCGATGGGCGGATATTCGGGTTGCACTTTGTTGATGGCGCTCCCTTGCAAGACGCCGCCGGAGACTTTGATTTGCTTCGGCGGTTCAGTTCCAGGCGCGGCCACGGCGGCGCGCTCGACACCGCCAACACCGCCGACGCCGACGCCACTCACACGCATGGTGCCGCCTGCCGCCGCCACGGGATTGCCATAAAAGCGGCTGCGACGCGCGATGCGCTCTTTCTGATCCAGCACGTAAGTCGTGCCTTCGACCGGATCGTTGATGATGGTGGTCTTCGGCAAAGTTTGCGTGCCCACCCACTGGCTCAACTCGGCGGGCACGGCGCTTTGTTCGCGCCGCGTGCGGCCCTGGCCGTCGCGATAAACCATGCTCGACGAACGGCGCGTGATGCGATTGCCGTCGGCCAGCACCTGGGTGAACTCGGTCACGCTCTCGGCCGAATAAGGCGCGCCTTTGACGACCTTGCTGTCAAAACTTTCGGCGGCCATAAAACCGAAGGTACCGCCGCCGCTGCCGCCCTGGCCGCCGACGAAGACGCCTGGCGTGCCCTGCGTAAAGGCGAAAGCCTGTCCACCGGCGCCTTGCCAGGTGGAAGTCGTGCTGCCGCTGAAAACGGCCGTCCCGTTGGCCGGTTCAGGGGTGCGCACGGTGAACGTCGCGGCGCCGTTGCCGGATGGTTCGACGATGACGCGCTCAACGGTTTGTTCAGCGGGTTTTGGTTTGGGTTTGTCTTGCGCGGTAACGCTGACGCTTTGGGCGGCCAGTGCGAAGGCGCAAGCCGTGGAGACGAAGGCTTGTTTGCGTTTGTTCATAGTAGGCTCACTTTCTGAATAGGTGTCAGTAGCCCGACCGTGAGGGAGGGCAGGCATCCAATCAGAGCAATTAGCTCAATGCCCAAGCTTGCCCTCCCTCACGGTCGGGCTACTGACACGGCGGAAATAATCTGCGGTTGTTCAAAGCCGGTTTGGACGAAACGGATCGCGCGCGTTTGCCCGTCGGGGCCGATCAACAGATCGGCTTTGACCGGTTCGGCCGCGCGCTCGAAACTCATGGGCAAGCCGAACCGCGACAACATCACGCGCGGGACTTCGACGCGGATGGTGCGCAGCCCGGCGGTTTTCGGCACCGCTTCATTGGGATTGAGCGGCAAAAAGTCTGTCGTAATCTCGCTCTCGACCAGATAGCGTTCGATGCGGTAACGCGGCGCGGCAGGTTTGGCTTTGACCCGCAAGCGCTTGTGTTCAGGCAGCGGTGCCGGCGCAAAATTGATTGGCGCTGGCGCAAGGTGTTCAGGCAACAACGGACTGCTCACAGGCGTGGGCGAAGCATTCAACAGCAGCCCATGCTGACCTGCCGTTTCCTGAGTGTCGCGCAAGACAGCGTAAGTAAACAATCCGATCAGCAACACGGCGGCGGCAGCCAGCGGCCAACCCAGCCAGTGCTGGCGCGGCCGCAGCGCAATCAACGGCACAACCTTTGGACTGGCCTGCTGGCGCAAGGCCAGCAACAACGCGCGCTCCAGACGCTCCGGCGCGCCGAGCGCTAGTTCATGCAACGCCAACGCGCGCAAACCTTGCGACAAGCCGCGCGCCTCGGCCAAGCGTACGGCGCATGGCGCGCATTCGCTCGCGTGCGCGCTTGACTGCGCCCGCAAGCCCGCGTCCATTAACTCGTTGAAGAGTTGATGCCGCGCCAATTCACGCATTGTTTGTTCAAATTCCAGGCAGTTCATAAAGCACACCGAATTCGGGTTTGACGGCGACGGCCGCCGGTTGCCCCGTTGGTGAAGACTGCAACGCCTTCAATTTCTCTCCCAGCAAAGCCCGCCCGCGATGCAGCCGCGAGCGCACGGTGCCGACGGCGCAATCCAGCGCCGCCGCCGTTTCCAAATAACTCAACTCGTGCAGATCGCACAGCAGGACGACTTCGCGGTAATGCAGCGGCAACGCTGCCACGGCTTGGCGCACGGCGTCAATCGTTTCCTGCCGCATCAAGTCGCCCAGGGGGTCGCCCAGGAGGTCGCCCAGCGGATTGCCCGCGTCCGGCGGCATGAAGCTTTCGTCGTCGTCAGCAGGCAGCGGCGCAAAGTTGCGTTCGCGTTCCAGCCGCCGCAAAACCTGGTTGCGCGCGATGCCGAACAGATAACTCGCCAACGAACTGCGCCCGGCGTCATACCTTCCGCCTTCGCGCATTAGGGCTAAAAAGACCTCTTGCGTTACATCTTCCGCCGTCGCCGGTGAACCGCTCATGCGCAGCGCGAAACGATAGACCGCGCTCTGGCGGCGGCGATAGAGCGTGACGAAGGCCGCTTCGTCACCCTGGCTCGCGTGTTGCCACAACTCGCTGTCGGGGAGTTTGTCCAGGTCGGTTGCGCTCAGCATCGTTCGCTCGTTTTCACCATTTTGCTCCGGCGGATGATCCCGGTTGACGCTGGTAATTCCCGCCGCGCCACCGGGAAGTTCCACAAAAAGTCTGTGCGCGAAATTTAAAGAATATTGTGCGTAATACCTGGGAGCGCAGTCCTTCCAGGCTGCGGGTCGTGATGAATAACCTTTTCGTCTTCCACGTAAACTTTCGGCCAAGCCCGCAGCCTGGAAGGACTGCGCTCCCAGGGGCGTGGCGAAAGCCAGCCAACAACTTTAATTCGCACAGGCTTCAACTTACTCCTGTTTTCTGTGCGATGACAGGCGCGCCGTCCTCTTTTTGCCTGCGCTTGGATTGACCGCTAAACTGCCCGCGCTGATCTACATTCAACGCTGGCAAGACAAGACTCAAGTTGGAGGGATACGATGCGCATCTCGCTTTGTTTGTCGTTAGCTGTTAGCGCGCTGCTGTGCGCTGGCCTGCTTGCTCATCATTCATTGGCGCGGCGGCTTGCCCAAACGAATCCGCGCGTCCTCGTCTTCTCGAAAACCACCGGCTTCCGTCACGATTCAATCCCCGACGGCCTCGCTGCCATCCGCCAACTCGGCCAGCAAAACGGTTTTGACGTTGACGCCACCGAAGACGCCGCCGCATTCAACGACACGAACCTGGCCCGCTATCAATCAGTCGTATGGCTCAGCACGACGGGCGACGTGCTCGACGCCGTTCAACAAGCCGCGTTTGAACGTTACCTGCGCAATGGCGGCGGCTTTGCCGGCATCCACTCGGCGACCGACACGGAATACGATTGGCCCTGGTATGGCGGGCTGGTGGGCGCGTACTTTCAGGATCATCCGGCCATTCAGCGCGCGACAGTGCGCGTTGAAGACAGCGCGCATCCTTCAACGATTGCGTTGCCCGCCGCGTGGGAGCGCACGGATGAGTGGTACAACTTCCGCCTCAATCCGCGCGGGCGCGTGAAGGTGTTGGCGACGCTGGATGAACGCAGCTACAGCGGCGGCGGCATGGGCGCGGATCATCCAATCGCGTGGTGCCAGTTGTATGACGGCGGGCGCGCCTGGTACACGGCGGGCGGGCATACGCGCGAGAGTTACGGCGAACCGCTCTTCCGGCAGCATCTGTTGGGCGGGCTTCAATTCACGGCCCAACTTGGATCAATGCCCAAGGATGGCGCGTGTGCGGCGTTGGCGGCGACTTCGGCGGCGAGCTTCCGGCCTGCTGTGTTGGCGGGCGAATCCATCGCAGCAATTTTTGGCAGCGCGTTGAGCACGACGAACGCGAGCGCGACGGCCACGCCGTTGCCCACAACGCTGGGCAACACTTCAGTGCGTTTCAAAGATAGCGCGGGTATTGAACGGCTGGCCCCGCTCTTTTTCGTTTCGCCCACCCAGATCAATTTGCAAGTGCCTGCCGGTCTCGCCAACGGCGCGGGCGTTTTCACCGTGGTGAAAGCGGATGGCACGGCGCCCAGCGGCATGGCGTCAATCAAGGCATTCGCGCCCGCGCTGTTTGCCGCCAATGCGAACGGGCAAGGCGTAGCGGCAGGCTTGGCGTTGCGCGTGCGCGATGCGATTCGCGCATTCGAGCCGTTGGCGCAATTCGATGCCGCGCTCAATCGGTATGTTCCCGTGCCGCTTGACGTGAGCCAGCCGAATGAGCAGGTCTTCCTGGTGCTCTTCGGCACGGGGATGCGGGCGTTGAATCCGGCCAGCGCCAGCGCTCTCAAAGTTGGCGGGCTGGATGTACCGTTGCTGTTCCTCGGCGCGCAGGGCGAGTTGACCGGCGTGGATCAAGTCAACAGCGCGCCATTGCCGCGCGCGTTGGCGGGCCGCGGCGAAGTGGAAGCGGTCTTGTCCGTGCAGGATCAAACGGCCAACACCGTGCGCATCAGTTTCAAGTGAGGTTGCCCGCGTTTTGCCAAGGCCCGGCAGCGTCGCCTAAACTCCGGCTTCCCTTCCCAATGCTTTCACGCTTCCAATGAAACGCTTATGGCTAAGATCAATCGCAGAACTTCCGTCGCCGTCAACATCAACGGCGTGCGCGTGGGCGGCTGCAACGCCGTCGTCGTGCAATCCATGACCAACACCGATACGGCCGCTGCCGCCGCGACCGCGCAACAGTGCATCGAACTGGCCAAGGCCGGTTCCGAACTCGTGCGCGTCACCGTCAACAACAAAGCCGCCGCCGCCGCCGTGCCCGAAATCGTTAGCCGCATGCGCGACGCCGGGTTCAATACGCCCATCATCGGCGACTTTCACTACAACGGGCACATCCTGTTGAGCGAGTTCCCCGAATGCGCGCGCGCCTTGGCGAAATACCGCATCAACCCCGGCAACGTGGGCGCGGGCAAATATCACGACGACAATTTCAAACGGATGATTGACGTGGCGAATGACAACGCCAAACCCGTGCGCATCGGCGTCAACTGGGGTTCGCTTGATCAGGCGCTGCTGGCGCGGCTGATGGACGACAACGCCAAACTGGCCGAGCCGCTGGACGCCAAGGACGTGATGAAAGAGGCCATCGTGCGCAGCGCCATTGATTCCGCCGCGTTGGCCGAAAGCTACGGCATGCCGCGCGAGCGCATCATCCTCAGCGCGAAATGTTCCGGCGTGCAGGATTTGATTGACGTGTACCGCGAACTGGCGCGGCGCGGCCCTTACGCGCTGCACCTGGGTTTGACCGAAGCCGGCATGGGCGCGCAAGGCATCGTGGCGAGCACGGCGGCGCTGGCCGTGCTTTTACAAGAAGGCATCGGCGATACGATTCGCGTGTCGTTGACGCCGCAACCCAACGGCGACCGCCGCGAAGAGGTCGTCGTCGCGCAACAGATTTTGCAATCGCTGGGCATCCGCAGCTTCACACCGCAAGTCACGGCCTGTCCCGGTTGCGGGCGCACGACCAGCACGCTGTTCCAAGAGATGGCCGACGACATCGGCAAATACCTGCGCGGCCAGATGCCCATCTGGCGCGAGCAGTACAGCGGTGTCGAAGAGATGAAAGTCGCCGTGATGGGCTGCGTGGTCAACGGCCCCGGCGAATCGAAACACGCCAACATCGGCATCAGTTTGCCGGGCACGGGCGAAGAACCGCGCGCGCCGGTCTTTGTTGACGGCAAGCTGAAGACGACGCTAAAGGGCGCGCGGATCGTGCCGGAGTTTATTGGGATTTTGGATGGGTATGTGCGGCAGCGTTACGGCAACGGACAATAACTTGAGCCGTGGCGATCAATGCATGGAGTTCAAGCTTTAGCTTGTTTGGCGCGCTAAGCGCGCCCAGACAGCCTAAAGGCTGAACTCCATGCACTGGTTGCCACGGCTCATTCGTTTGATCACGGCGTAACTTTGACCGCTCAACCCAAGCCGCCCACTTTCGGCTGCCCACGTGATGAGTCGCGCCGGCAGCCGAAAGTAAAATTGAATCGCGCTATGGGTTGATGCTGACCGTGTATTGGCGCGTGCCCGAACAATTGCCGGTGCTGGTCAGCGCGCGCACCGTGAAGGTGTACGTGCCCGGCACCGAGCTGATACCACTAAGCACGCCCGCGCTATTCAGCGTGAAGCCCGGCGGCAGGCTGCCCAGCAACAAACTGAACGTGTAGGTCGCCGCCGGACTCGCCGACAGCGTTTGACTATACGCCACCCCCACATTGCCGTTCGGCAAGCTCAGCGGATTCACAGTCACCGCCGCGCACGTAACGATCAGCACGTAAGTCCGTTGGCCGGTACAGCCGCCCGGCCCGAGGGCCCGGATCGTCGGCGTGAAGGTGCCGGCAGCCGTGGGCGTGCCGCTGATGACGCCCGTCGCGGCATTTAGCGCCAAGCCACCCGGCAGCGCGCCGCCGACCACCGCAAAGCTGTAGGCCGCCGCGGGCGAGGCCGACACAGTCGTGTTATAGGCCGCGCCCAACGCGCCGCCGGGCAACGAGGCGGGATTCAGTGTGATCGTGCCGCAGGTCGCCGTGACCAACAGGTTGTACGCCTGTGACTTGGTACAGCCGCCAAAGCCCGTCGCCGTGATGACGAAGGTGTAATTGTTCGGCGCGCTGGGCGTGCCGGTAATGGCCCCCGTCGTCGGGTTCAAACTCAACCCGGGCGGCAGCACGTTCGTCGTTACCGCATAGCTGTAATTGCCGCCCGCCGGACTGGCCGTCACGGTTTGGTTATAGACCAGGCCTTGCACGCCGGTGGGCAGGCTGGCCGGCGCCAGCGTGATCGCCGGGCAAGTGACGACGAGCGTCACATTGACGTTTTGCACGCACGCGCCGCCAAAGCCAGTCACGCTGACGGTGAAAGTAAACGAGCCCGCCGCGGGTGGCGTGCCGCTGAGCGCGCCGTTGCTCGCCAGCGTCAGCCCCGTCGGTGCCGTGCCGCTGAACGTATACGCGCCTCCCGCCGGGCTCGCCACCAGCGTAGCGTTGTAAGCAGCCCCCGCCGTCGCATTGGGCGGATTGGCGACCGTGAGCGCCGGGCAAGTGATGGTCAGCGCGAACGATTTCGTCGCCGGACAGCCCGCGCCATCGGTGACGGTCGCGTTGACCGTGAATACGCCGACGGCGTTGGGCGTACCGGTGATCGTCCCGTTGGCATTGAGCGTCAAGCCTGCGGGCGCAGTGCCGCTCCAGGTCAGCGCGCCAATCGTGCCGGAAGCCGCGAGCGTTTGGCTATACGGAATGCCTGCCTGTCCATTCGGCAGCGGCGACGCCGTCGTGATGGTGACGGGGCCGCAGGTGATCGTCACCGTGTAAGCTTGCAGGCCCATGCAACCGAAGCTGTCGGTCGCCTTGATGGTGAAGCTGTACACGCCGGTCGCGGTTGGCATTCCAGCCAACAAACCTGACGACGCATTCAACGTCAGCCCCGGCGGCAACACGCCTGCGCTGACCGACCAACTGGCCGAACCGCCGAACGCGCCGGTTTGCGTGAAGGTGTGTGAATAGGCTACGCCGGTTTGACCGTTGGGAGGCGCGGGGCTGATGGTGATCGTGGGGCAGCCCGCCAGTGCTGTCAGGAAATACTCGCCCGTCGTGTTCGCTTCGCTGGTGACACGAATGCGGTAGGCGCCGGGGGCCAAGCCGCTGATAGAAATCCCCTCGTTGCGGCCATCGCCCAAAGTCACGCCACTGGCGAGCAACACATTCGCCGGGCTGTAAAGCTCGATGTGCGGATTGAGCACGTTGACGAACTCGCCCGGCCCATCGGCGGGTGTGCTCGTTTGGGCCAGCACCGTCGCCTGTCCCGCGCCGAGGATGAGGCTGTACCAGTCATCGCCGGGCGGCTGAAAGATAAGCGTACTCTGGCCCGTGCCGACGAAGGCGTTCGGCCCATTGTTGAAGGCCAACAGCAGGCGATTCGGCCCCTGCGCGCCAGCGGCCTTGAGGCCAACGGTGGCGCTGGCCCCGTTGTTGCCCGCCGCCCCGGCGGAGACGAGGTCCTGGTAGTTGAACTGAATACGCCCATCGGCGAAGAGCTGCACCTGATAGGTCAAGGTGTCACCCACCGTCCCGCCGGAGAAGAAGCGCACCTGGTTCCATTGGATGGTCAGGTGTTGGTTCGGCCCGGCGCCCAGGACTTGGGAGAAGACGTTCGAGCCGGCCACGCCGCCAGCCGTGTGCTGGTCATCCCAGAACGGCGCAATAGCGGCCTGCGTCGGCGTGGTTGTCAGGTCGGCGTTGGTAAAGGTGGTGTTGCCACTGCCGAAGGTCAGCAAGCCGTTGCTGCTGACGAAGACAGTCGTGTTGTTCGTGCCGAAGAAGGGGAAGTTGAAGCCGACGGGGATCGAGACGCTGGTGTCGTCCTGATTCGTCAGCCCAGCGATGACCGCACCCGTGCCGCTGATATCCTCGAAGGCGAACGGTACGGCGTTGGCTAGATAGGTCATCCCCGGCGCAATGCCGCCCAGCGCGCCCCGGTTGCCGGCCAGCGGTTGCGCGGTGCCGAAGCTATCATTGGCTTCGGTGTCGAAGGCGGCGTTGCGCGTCACCACCAGGTTGTAGGCCACGGCCGCGCTGCTGTTCACGCGGGCATAGTAAGTGCCGCCCGCGCCAATGGGGAAGTTGCTGACGACGCTATCCAGGTTGGTGGAACCGCCGACGCCCGGGGCGATGACCGCGCCGCCGGAATCGAGCAAAGCGATGTTCGCCGCACCCATACCGAGCGCCTTCACCGCCAGCGTGACGACATCGCCGGCACTCGCGGTAAAGGAGTAGAGGTCAGGGGTCGGATTGGGCGGTGAGAGCAGCGTGCTCTGGCCCGTGCCGACGAAGGCGTTCGGCCCATTGTTGAAGGCCAGCAGCAAGCGCATCGGCCCCTGCGTGCCAGCGCCCTTGATGCCGACCGTGGCGCTGGCCCCGTTGTTGCCCGCCGCCGTGCCGGAAACAAGGTCCTGATAGTTGAACTGAATGCGCCCGTCGGCATAAAGCTGCACCTGATAGGTCAAGGTGTCGCCCACCGTTCCGCCGGAGAAGAAGCGCACCCTGTTCCATTGGATGGTCAGGTGTTGGTTCGGCCCTGCGCCAATGACTTGCGAGAAGACGTTCGAGCCGGCCACCCCGCCAGCCGTGTGCTGGTCATCCCAGAACGGCGCGATCCCCGCCAGTGACGGCGTGGTCGTCAGGTCGGAGTTGCTGAAGGTGGCATCAGTGCCGCCGAAGACCAGCAAGCCGTTGCTGCTGACGGAGACATTGGTGTTGTTCGTGCCGTAGAAGGGGAAGGTGAAGCCAATGGGGATCGAGGTGCTGACATCGTCCACACCCGTCAGCGGGGCGATGACGGCACCCGTGCCGCTGATGTCCTCAAAGGCGAAGGGCACGGCGGCGGCAGCATAGTTGGCGTTGTCCGACACGCCGCTGACCGCGCCGCGCTGGGCGCTTGCCTGTGCGGTTTGCAGCGTGATGAACGAGCCGTTGATGTCCTGCGCGGTGGCGATGCTGTTGTTCGAGGCTCCGACAACCTGGCCTTCCAACTCGAACGCCGCATTGAGAATGACCGCGAGGGTGTACCCGCCGGTGGTGCCGCCCACGCCGGACACAGCAAACCTGTAAACGCCGCCGCTGACGGCGAGCCGCGTTTGAATCCCAGTCACCTGGCCGACAGCGGGAGCTGAGGCAAAGCCCAGCGAAGCATTCGCCGGATCGAACAGCTCAATGCGCGGTTGCAAACTCGCCGAAGTCGGCGTGAGCAGCAGCGAGATCGTCTGGTTCGGATCAATGTTCAGCGTGAAGTTGTCGGTGTCACCCGCAAAGTTGATCATCCCCGCGATAGCCGGATCATAGATCAACGACCCCAGCGGATTCTTGGCGAGCAGCGGCGTCGGGTAAGGCACCGTGCCGATGTCCACGCCATAGTTTGCCGTGAACGCCGCGCCCGGATTGCCGAACGCATCGGTGACGAGACCCGCCGCAATGCTCGCCGTCAGCGTTCCTTCGACCGTGATGCCAGACAGCGTGAAGCGGGCGGTCGTATTGCCCGGCAAGACGGTCACGCCGCTCACGGTGGCGCCAGCGATGCCGCTCAACATCAGGTCAGCCGTCTGGACTGAGGCCGGATCAACCGGCTCGTTAAAGTTCACGTCGTAAGTGAACGGCCCTGGCAGGGTAAAGACCCCGTTGGGAAAGGGCGGCACGGTTGAAACGACTTGGAGCAGCAGCGTGTCATAACGGAAGGTGCCAGTGAATGCATTCAACGGGTTGCCATCCGGGTCGCGCAGGACTGAGCCTGCCGCCATTGCCATCGTATGCAGCCCCTGCGTGGAGAACGGCATACTGCTGTAATTGAAAGTCACCTGTGTCGCCGTGTTGACAATGAACGTGTTGGCCGGCACACCGTCCACCGTAAAATCGCTGGCCTGCACCGTCACGACTTGGATCGGGTCAGTGAAGTTGACCACGTAACTCAAGGGGATGGTGGGCACGATCGCGCCGACCGCCGGCACCGTGGTCGTCACCGACAAGCCCAGGGCAATTTTCTGGTAATAGACGTTGGGGTCTTTGCGCCCCGCGCCGCCCGGCAGATCGTCGCGGTTGTCCGACCAGACGACGTGGAATGCGCCAGCGGTGGCGAACGCAGTGTTGTAGTCGCCCATATAGACGCTGTTGATCAGACTGTCGCGTCCGAATTCCGGGAACGATGGCGTACTGCTGACGACAAAGCTGGGAGGGAATGTGAGCGTCGCGCCGCTGATCAGGGCGGTGCGTCCGTGGTATTTGAACAGGTTGTTGTTGACGGGGTCATCCTGTCGGCTGTAGTAGAAAATGCCGAGCGTCGAACCGTCCGGGGTCACGGCAATGGTCGGCTGCCATTGATCGGTGGTGGTCACGTCGTCGTTGACCTTTACCGGCGCGCTCCAGGTCGCGCCGCCGGTCGTGGACTGCACTATGAACACGTCCGCCTTGTCCGCGCCGGGGCCGTCATTGTTATAGGTAACGTAGATATTGCCGTTGGCGGGATTGACAGCGGCGTGCGGGAATTCATTGCTGCGAAAGCCTGCCGCGGTGGCGGTTCCCTGGCGAATACCGGTCAAACCGAGGTCGCCGTTCGTGCCGCCGACCAAGCCGGAAGCCACGGTCACGGCCGCGCCGAAGGTCACACCTAAGTCTAAGGACTTGCGAACTTGTATGGTCGGGCCGGCAAACCAAAATGCATAGACTGCATGATCGGGCCCGACAGCGACGTAAGCGCCCTGGCTGCCGCCGACGATGGACGTGCCGCCACTGGGGCCGAAGGTGGCGCCATTGTCAGTCGAGCGGAAAAAGTAAATGCCCGGCCCGGCGCCGAAACGACGCGACAGCAAATAAACATTGCCATTCCCCGCGCCAGGGAAATTGTCCACCGCCAGCCACTGCTTGTCCTCGTTGTCTCCGCCCGGCGTCCCATTGACCGGCGCCATCCAGGTCGCGCCGTTGTCGTCGGAACGAAACACCTGAATCGTGCTAATGCTGAACCCCAAGGTCGAGAAATAAATGCGGCCGGTCGTTTCGTTGCGCGCCAGGACGGCGTCGCCTGCATCGCCGCCCGCATTGGTCGGCAGCGTGCCGCCGTCGCTGAAGGTGTTGCCGCCGTCGGTCGAGCGCGTAAACCCGGTGAACTTGTTCGTGCCGCCGGCATTGGAGCCGGCGTCGTTAAACCCGATGACCACCGTGTTGCCGAAGACCACGACCGAGGTTTCGCTCTGGGTGAATTGCGAAGTGCCGGTCGCGCCGCCGTTGTTATTGGTCAAGCTGTCGAGCGGCGCGTCTGGCGGCACCGGGCCGCTCTGCGGCGGGAACTCGCCGTTCTTCTCGCGTTCCAGGAACCGGGCATAGTCAAAGGGGCCGTAGGTCTCTTCGGAGAGGCGTCGCGCGCCCGGCTCAACTTTCTCCATGACTGTCTGGACTGCCACTGCCGGGGCCGAGGGCACGAGCGGCGCGAAGTGTGTCGGCACGCCGCTGACCGCCGCGCGCACGCTGCCAGCTTGTTGCCGCGCTTGCTGAGCGGACACCTGTCCTTTATGCGCCGAAATTAGCCGCCCGCCCAGCAAAGCCAGGAGAGCCAGTGACAAGACCGCAAGCACGAGGCGGCTGCGCGAAAACGAGGTGACAGTGTGGGTAGTGTTTCTCATTTTTTTCCTTTGGTTAACTGCATCAGACAGATCGTAATGACCACTGAGGCTGCGCTACCGCAGCCTGCGGCGGATTTTCTTTTCTTGTTGGTTGGGTTGACCGGCGTTAGTCGCTCAGCCGACAGTGGCTGCAGCAAAACGGCTGCAGCAAAACGGATGACGCCGAACTGCGTGGTATGCGTTCAGCGTGACGTGTTCGTTGTCGTGATCCGCGTCGCCTTAAACGTCCCGGTTCTGGACGGCACTGCTTGCGGGTCTTGCGGATCTTGTTCAGGTGGAAAGAGGGCGACCTCACCCACGATGGAGTTTTCAGCGTCGAATTTGCCTTTGCAGAGCAAGGTTCCTGCCAGGCGTCCGACGTTGCCGATGGGAAACTCAACGGGGCCAGAGAAAGTCACCCGCTGCTCATCGCCTTGCGTCCACTTGGCCGCCGCCGGTTCGGCGGGCTCCACCATATTCGATCTAGGGTCTTGCACCAGCAGAGAGCCTGTACCGGCGGCTTGCGCATCCAGGCGCAACGTACGGCGGGAGGTGTCAGTAAAGGTGACGGTGACTGCCCACCGGCCCACCAAGCTGGGAGCCTGCGCCTGGAACCAAGTGGTGAAACACGTCTGTGCCACCAAAAGTACCCCTAACGCTAATCCTGTTTTCACGGAATCATCTCCTCAAATTCGCTTGAAGGTTTGCGGTCTCAGCCCAGGGTTCACCTTTAACCATGGCAGGGCAATCGGTATTCAATTCAAGCGCGTGCCTTAGCGTATGCTGTTGTAATTTGCCGGTAAGTGAGTCTCTTTCAGGCCTCTCGTGAATACTTCAAAACTCAGTAGGCGTATCTACCCAAATTCATTGAACCTTGTCAACACTTCCAAGATAAAAGGCTGTGGCAGAAAAACTGTATACCGCCGCCTTGAGAGATAAAGAAGCCGCGCCGCATCCTTTGTTTCAGCGTTCGCAGTAAGCGAAGGCTGGGACAAGGAACGCCGCACGGGTTCTTTTTTTACAGCAACCAACGAGGCCAGCGTCCCGCAACCACGCTCGCGGGAATGCTTTCAAGGATGTTAAGGAATGCATTCAATTGACTGGAACGAGTATTCCTTTGCCGTGATTCCCTTGCCCAAATCCTGTGTCATTCTTCGTTGTTCTGATTCTGATTTAGAAAAACCGCACCGTATACGTCACCCGCACCCCGCGCCCGACTTCCGGCGCAATCGCTTTGAGGAAAGAGAGGTGGTTGCGGTAAAGCTTGTTGTTCAAGTTAAACCCGTTCACCGAGAAGATGTGCGCCGCGTGCGAGTTCGCATAGGTGTAACCCGCCGTCAAATTCACCGTCGCCCAGCCCGCGGTCGGTGTTTCGTTGGTGAAGACCTGCGCCTGATTGCGCGCGGCGGTCACTTCGGGAAAGAGCCGGAAGGTTTTGTAGTTGAACTCTACGCCCAAGCGCGTGCGCAACGGCGGAATGCGCGGCAGGTCGCGTTTGCTGGCGTTGGTCAGGCGGGCGCTCACATAATCCAAGCCGAAATTCAGCGCGACGTATTTGTTCAGCCCGGCGCTCGCCTCAACTTCAGCGCCGGTATAACGCGCATCGCCTTGCAGGTAGGCGGCCACCGGCAAGCCTTCTTCCCGATCACCGGTCGGGGCCAGAAAGATGTAATCGCGCAGGCGGTAATAGAAGTAATTGATTTCGGCGCGCACGGTTTTGTGCGCCTGGCGGAAGGACAAGTCCAAGCCGTCGCCGCGTTCGCGTTTGAGGTTGGTGTTGCCGATTTCAAACGTCAGGTTCCCCGGGTGCGGCCCCTGGTTGTAGAGTTCATCCAGCGAGGGCGCGCGGTCGCTGTGCGAATAGTTGGCGGAAACAGCGCCTTCCCAGAGCGGCGCCCGAATGCCCGCCGCGCCGGAAAAGCCCGTGAAAGCGCGGTCAACGCGCAACGCCGACGGCGCCGTGTCGTAGCTGTTGCGCTCGACGCGTCCGCCGAATTGGAACGCCACCTTGCCGAAATCGAGTTGCTCGACGCCGAACGCTGCGAAGGAATTTTGCGTGGTCGGCGGCACCAGCGCCTCGGCGCCTTCGACCTCGTAAGCGCGATAAAAACCGTTCACGCCAAAATTGCCCGACAGCTTGCCGCTGTGTTTCTGATCGGCCACGCCGCGATAGCTGTAGGTCTGGTTGAAGAAGCGCGTCTGCGGCGTGCCACCGGCGATTTCATCGTGACGATAGTGCGTGTAATCAAAGGTGAGATGCACGTGATCCACCGGGCCGCTCAATTCGTTGAGGCCGCCGTTGAGCCGCAAGCTGTGGCGGCGCGGATCGAGCGAGACGATCTCGGCGTCTTTGTCTGCCGGGTCATAGGGCACGCCATAAACGTTCTGGTTGAAATAATAGCTGGCGTTGAAAAAGCGCTTCTTGCCGTAATAGCCCGCGCCGCCCGTGAAGTCCAGATTCCTGGTGCCGGAATTGAGCACCTGGCCGAGCGGCGAACTGTAAGCGCCGCTCTTTTGCGCACCGCCATTGCCCCAGACCATCCAGCGTTTCGAGCCGTATTCAAAGCCCGCGCTCACGCCGCCCAGGTTGAAGGCCGACGCTCCGGCTCCGCTCAGGAAGCCGTTGAAACCCTCGTGCGCGTGTTCGTGGTCGCTCACCGCGTTGACGATGCCGCCGAGCGCGCTGGAACCGTAAAGCAGCGTCGCCGGCCCGCGCACGATTTCCAGCCGTTTGATCGAGAGCACGTTGATCGGTTCGCCGTGGTCGCCCGACGAATAAGAGACCGAGCCGCTGCGAATGCCGTCCTGCGCGATCATCACCCGGTCGCCGTCAAAGCCACGAATCACCGGGCGCGACGAACCAGGGCCGGAACTGCGTTTGTTGATTCCGACCTGCCGTTCCAAGGCTTCGCCGAGCGAGGCCGAATTGTTTTCCAGCAAGGAAGTGCTATCGAGCCCGGTCACGCCTTGAAACGATTCGAGGGCGGTTTGCTCTGTCCCGCTGGCCGAGACCGTCACCTGCTCGCGGATGCCGGTCAGCCGCAATTCAAAATCGAGGGTGGTCTCGCCTTTGACCTCGACGCGTTGCACGTTGTCGGGCAAGCGTTCGAGCCGCGCGATCACACTATAGGTTCCGTTCGGCACATCCTTGAATTCATAACGGCCCTGCTCATCGGTCTGGGTCGTCAGTTTTAACTGCGTGATGAAGATGATGGCGTTGTGCACGGGCGTATCCTGCCCGGAAAGCGTAACCTTGCCTTTGAGTGCGCCGGTTTGCGCCCAGGCACTGCTAGCGGTGACGCCCAGGCAAAAAACCACGATTCCCAAGGCGCGCCGGATCGGTAGCTTCAGCATTCGGAAAATCTCCTCTTGGTAGAGCGCCTGCAAATTGAGGCAGGCGTTGATGAATCACTGCAACGTGAGCCGCCAGCGTAGCCACGTCCGCGTCTCAGCGCAGCACCTTTCCAATCAATGGTTCAGATCGTTCGGCCAGCGGTGGTTATTTTCCAATGAATGGAAAACGGGAAGAGTGGCTGGAGTTCAAAGCCGCAACAACTGTTCGCGCAGGATGCGGCTTTGGATGCGGCTGACGTTGTGCTGTTCGCCCGTGCTGAGCGTGACGAGAAAGTTGCCGCCCGGCAGCGTGTTGACGCGGCGGATTAGTTCGATATTGGCCAACGTGCCGCGCCCTAATCGCACAAAACGGCCAGGGTCGAGGCGGGCCTCCAAATCTTTCAGGCGATAGGTGAGGGTGTAATGCTGCCCTTCAATGGTGTTCAGGTGCAGCACTTCACCATCGGTGACGACGGAGGCCAGTTCAGTGACCGGCACGATGACGATCTCGTCACGTTGGCGCACGGGGATGCGTTCGAGTGGCGCAGGTCGCAGCGCGTTCGCGTATTCCTCAACCGCAGTTTGCACATTAATCGCCGCCAGCTCTTTCAGTTCGGCGCGCTCTAACTGTGCCAGCGCCCGATTGATTGTCTGCCGCAAGCGCGCGCCTTCGACCGGTTTGAGCAGGTAATCCACCGCGTTTAATTCAAAAGCGCGCACCGCGTATTCGTCATAAGCAGTCACAAACGCGATAAGCGGCAGGTGGTTCTTTTTGAGTACGCGCACGACGCCGAGGCCATCCAATTCCGGCATCTGCAAATCGAGCAGGGCTAGTTCTGGGCGCAACTCTTTGATCAGTTCGACGGCTTCCACGCCGCTCGTGGCTTCACCGATCAGCTCAACATCTTCAAAGCCGCGCAGCAAGGCGGCCAAGTACGAACGTGCCGGACGTTCATCGTCGGCGATTACGATGCGCAGTTTTTGACTCATATTTTCCTCCTCTGTACCGCTGCGGCGGTGAAATCAGTCAACACGACACGCTGTTGAAATGACACTGCGGGCTGACGGGAGACACTTTCGCTGTCGCCTCTGACACTGGCAGTCAGCGGCAGCGTTAATTCCACGGTCGTCCCGACGCCCGGCGCGCTGCGGATGGCGAACTCTCCCTGTGCGGCGTAATGGTGTTCGATGCGTTGCGCGACATTCATCAAGCCGACGCCATGCGCGCGCCCGTGCGCCAGTGTTTCAGCACTCGCGCCCGCACCCGTGTCGCGCACCCAGATTTGCAACACGTCAGCCGCCGTGGCCGGATGCACTTCGTTGCGTGCCTGAATCACAACCTCGCCGCCATTGCGGCAAGGCAAGATGCCGTGTTTGATCGCATTCTCCACCAACGGTTGAATCAACAGCGCGGGAATGCGCAAATGCCGCAAAGTCGGCGGCACGTCAATCAACACGCGCAACCGCTCTTCAAAACGAGCGCGCTCAATTTCGAGATAGGCTTCGACCAGGGACAGTTCTTCGCCGAGCGTGCAGAATTCGCTGTTGCCCGTACGTAACACACCGCGCAATAAAGCGGTTAATTTCAGCAGCGTTTGCAAGGCACGCTCCGGCGTAGTTTGAATGAGATAGCCGATGGTCGTCAGCGCATTGAACAGAAAGTGCGGATTGATCTGCGCCCGTAATGCCCGCAATTCGGCTTCGGTCGCCAACTTGCGGATTTCTTCTTCGTGCAAATCGCGCGCGCAGCGTTCGTGCGTCACGCGCACGTTGTCAATGCGCCGCGCCGCCAACAAAGCCACAGCTTCCAGCAAGGCCAGGTCATCCGATAACAGTCGCCGCCCGCCTGCCAATTCGCCGATCAGCAAGCGGTAAGACGGGGCTTCGGTGACGGGCACCAAGACGCTGGCAGTGACGTGCGGCACATTAAACCACGCCGCTCCAGGCGCGGCTGATTCCTGATGGCTGGCGGCCACTGCGCTGGGAAAGGGATTGGTGTGTCGGTTTGGAAGCTGACTGATAAGTGGCAACAAAGGCCCTGTGGCCGTGCTTTGGGTGGCAGCGACTTCATCATCTTGCATAACTACCCAACATACTTCGCGGGCTGTCAAAGCCGCGGTTAGGCGCGCACTAACTTCAGCCAGAACCTGTTCAGGCTTTTCGCAAGCGTTGAGGCGTTGCGCCAGTTCCACGCGCAAGGCTTCATAGTCAACACGTCGCAAGACGACGGTGTCTACGAACCAATTCACCCAACGCCACAGCAGCGGAAAGACGAGCGCCGTGACCACCCACAAACTCAGCAACAAGCCAACCGTGAACGGCGTGAGTTTGCCCGCCGTCAAGGCTCGCTGCAAAAACGGGGCGGCAACGCCCAGATATAAACCGAAGGCCATCGTCGCCAACAAAATCAGCGCCAACGCACGTTTGAAGAATAAGTCGGCCAACGCGAAGCTGTAATCCTGATAAAGAATCGCCACGGCCAGCGGCAACGATGCTTGATGCCCAATCAGTTCCACCCACCACGAAAACGCCTCTCCTTCGTGATGGCTCAAATGCAGCGCCGATACGGCAAAGACGGCCAGCGCCAAAACCCAGCCCGCGCGCCGTGCCCGCGTCTGCCCGCGCGTCAAGAGCAAAAGCGCCAGCGTCAGCGCACTGTAACCCAACGTCAGCGTATGTAATGCCCAATGTGCCGGCGCCGCGCGGTACGTTAGCGCTTGGGCGAAATGCCAGATGCTGGCTGACGCGCTCAGGACATACGCCGAAACGATCAAGAACAGCGTCACTGGTTGCCGCCGCAAAACAGGCTCACTGTGCAACACCGAATGCACGACAACAGCGGGCAAAAAACCCAGCGCGCTGAACGCCGCCGCTACCACCAACTGCAACACCCAGGCTTGGCCCTTTACACCCGATTGCTGCATCCCAAAAAGCGTTAACGCGCCAAGGTTCCATCCCAAGCCCAACATCGCCGTCAGCAACGGCAAGCGCTCCGGCGTTGATTCGATGGCTGTGCCAATAGCTGAATTGGATGTGCCAACCCGGTTGACTTGCCCCAGCAACATCCCCAGTAACATGGCGTAGAGGGTCGCGCCGGTCACGTAGCCCAATAAATTTAGCAAAACTGCGGCTGGTGTCGTCATCCTACATTGCTCCTTTACCCGTCAACTGCGCGGGTAGCCACAGTCTCGCTTTACTGCAGCGTTTTTTCAATCAACAGTTCAGCTCACCTTTCACAGGGCTTTTTTCCAAACTGAGAATTGCTGATCTGAAGGCACGCTCAGTTCAAATTTGTTCGTCAGCCGTTCTAGTAACTCCAACTGCATTTGCTGTAACTCGACCAGAGCGACCCAATCACTTTCGCGCAATTCGTTAAGCTTTTCGTGGACTTGCAAAATCTCCAATTCGGCTTTGACGTTGACCTCGTAATCGTTGCGCGCCTGCAATCGGTCAGTTTCGGCTTGCCGGTTCTGGCTCATCATAATCACAGGCGCTTGCAACGCAGCCAGGCACGAAAGTAGCAGGTTGAGCAGGATGTAGGGATACGGATCAAAGGCGGAGTGCCGCAGCACCAGCGTGTTGAACGCCATCCAAAAGCCGAGCAACCCCAGGAAGACGAGTATGAACGTCCAACTGCCACCCAGGCTGGCGACGCGGTCAGCCACGCGTTCGCCGAAGGTCAACTGCGCGTCGAATTCGCGCATCACGTCACGCGCGATGCGGCCCCGGCTGATGAAACGTTCGATGATGACGCGCTCTTCAACCGGCACTTTTTCTAATTCGGTATGCAACAGCTTGCGTACCGTTTCGCGGCGATTAACGCGGCGCAACCCGGCGGCTTTGCGCAATTCATTCAGCATTGTGCTTGTTCCTGTTCCGTGCTTCAGAACTGAAAAACGGCGTGAAGCCGCAGGGATGCTGCCGACTTCACGCCGCAGGGTGCGCCAGCGGCTGGCCTTGCTGGCGCCAGCCGCGCGGTTGGCGCTCGCCTTATTTCTTCACCGTGCTGGCCGCGCGGTGCTTTTTGTGTTTCTTCTTCGCGGCAGATTTGACCAGCGAGTTGCCCGCAGCGGGCTGCACCGTCGGGGTAGACTTGGCGACGCCGGTTTGCGTGGCGGCCAAGGCGCCCATTGACAGCAGTGCCGCAAGCGAAAGTGTTGCGATTGTTTGGTTCAGTTTCATAAGACTTCCTCTGCCCTTGTGTCAGGGCCATGTTTTCACGTTAGCCATTCAATTCAACTTGGCCAGCGTGTTGGGCGGCGCGTGCCGCTCACGCTGGCACAAACGGTTTTGCAAAGGGCGTGCCGCGCGAATCGCCAGTATTGACAGGGGTTTCAAGACACACCTCAACCCAGCCGGCGCGTTGATCGTTGGTTCAGTCAGCCGCGCGGTGAGCGATGTGGCGGTTTTGCCGCGCGCGGCGACAAAAGCGACACAGTGTTGTGATGGTGGTGGAAAACATCAGGCCAGGGGAGGCCCGCGTTGCGGCAAAATTGGCGAGCCGTAGCGCGGCGTCGAGCGCAAGGGAGTTTGGTAAAGGACAAAAGCTGGCTTGGTTAAATCGGCAAGATAGCTGTGGGAACGGTTAGCGAGCGAATGCGCCCCCACACTGCTTTTGGTCTCATCGTCCTCGGCCTCGGCGGCAAGCTCCGTTTGTTCCAGGACGGTTGTTGCGTGCGAGTTGGCGGACTGTGTGCCGTACTGATCTACCCTTTCACCGGCCACCGTGGGTTGCGCCGTCGGGCACTGGCAGTATGGCAGCGCCAGCAAGGTTAGCAGCGTTAGTGCGCCAAAATATTTGATGAGTAGAATAGTTCTCATGTTTGCCACTGTGGCAGAAGGTTGAGGCGCATTTGTGTGAGTGGCTGGAATTGCGCGCCAAACTGCCACAACCCAGCTTGGCTAGGCGTGCTAACGCCTGCCATTACAGTCGAAATTAAAACTCGCGCAAAGTCGTGCAACACATATGCCAGTTGCCGAAATGACGAGCCTGGCACAACTGGATAATTGCATTCGCAAGCAATAGCACCTGCTCTAAATTTCATAGGGCTCTTTTCCAAACTGAGAATGGCAAGCTTCACGATACGGATAACAGTTCGCGCATCCGGCAAAGGAATCAAGACAAAGGAATGTATTCAATTGACTGGGACGATTATTCCTTTGCCGTGATTCCCTTGCCTGCCAACTGTTCGCTGCTTTTATAGTGCGCTGAAGCATGCCCGGCGACCGCCTGTTTTTCGCATAGCCAACGCGCGGCATTTTTGCTAGCCTTGCGCCGTCAAAATTTCAAATAGAGGCGGGCTGGTTTGAGGATGAACATTCAGCGGTACAAGTTCGGCAACGGTGTGTGGCTTACTTGCGCATTGGCGCGTCTGGTGATTCCGCTCGGCATGCTCTTCGGCACGCTCCACGTC
The DNA here is from genome assembly GCA_031418175.1 of Acidobacteriota bacterium. Lineage (GTDB taxonomy): Bacteria > Acidobacteriota > Blastocatellia > RBC074 > RBC074 > JACPYM01. Next base: position 21,452 of record JANOWX010000084.1, read on the forward strand.
CTGGGGCAAGTTCCTTTGTCATCGGCAACACAATCGAAAGACAAACCGCCCAAGACGCCTGCCACTGGTAAACCGGCCAGCGGGCCCAGCACCGGTTCTTTCACGCTGCACGTGCCCGCGCTCTCGCCTTCGTTCGGCAATTTTGGCGAGGCCTACCGCTTGACCCTGCCTTATGGAACCGCCACACAACCCACTCGGATTTTGAAACGCTCAGAGCGCACCATGCTGGCCTGGCAGCTTGCCGAAGCAGCCGCAGGTTTGCGTGCGGCGGGTTCGGCGGAAGCACTGCGCGCCAGTTTGGCGAAATACGGCGAGGCCTTAAAACTCTGGCGCGCGGCGGGCGAGACCCGCGAGATTGCGCGCACCTTGAATCAAATGGCCGAATTGACCGATGCCCTGGGCGACCGCCGCCAGGCCATCGGCTATTACAAAGAAGCGCTGCCGCATTGGCGCAATGCGGGCGACCGCAAAAGCGAAGCCGAAAGCCTGAACCACCTGGGCCGTTTGTCCGAAGCCATGGGCGACCGGAGCGCGGCGCAAACCTATTTCAATCAGGCGCGCCTGCTGGTGCAAACCGCAGGCTTGTTGCGTCCTTTGGCGTTGGCCTCCGCCGCATCCTCTAGCGGGGGCAACAGCGGCGCCAGCGCGCACAATCCGATTCTCGCGGCGAATCGCGGTTCGGCGGTGAGCCTTTACAACTTGGGCAAGGTTTACGAAGAGCAAGGGCAAGCCCAGCCGGCGCTGGAAAATTATCTGCAAGCCCTGACGCTCTGGCGCGCCGACGATGATGCGCTGGGCCAGGCTTCGGCGCTCAACACCATCGGCAACCTGCTGGCCAAAGCCAGGCAGTGGGACGAGGCGTATAAGGCCTGTGAACAGTCGCTGCCTTTCTGGCGCAAAGCCGCCGACCGCCGTGGCGAGGCAGTTACGCTCAGCAATTTATCATTCATCAGCGACGCCTTGCGCCAGCCCGAACGCAGCCTGGAATATCTCAACCAAGCCCTCGCCCTCTGGCGCGAACTGAAAGACCTGCGCGGCGAAGCGGCCGCCCTCAACGATCTGGCCAGTCTTGCGGTACGCCAGGGCCGCAACGCTGAGGCAGAGAAACTTTACCAAGCCGCGCTGCCCTTGCGCCGCGCCAGCGGCGACAAACGCGGTGAAGCCTTAACGCTCAACAGCCTGGCCACCTTCTACCTCAGCACCGGCGACAAACCGCAGGCGGTGGCAACGCTGCAACAAGTGCTCGCCTTGCGCCGCGAGCTTGGCGAGCCGCGCAACCAGGCCATCACGCTCGGCAATCTAGGGTTCGTTTATCAGTCAATGGGCGAGACGGCCAACGCGCTGGCCAGCTATGAACAAAGCCTGCCCCTGCTGCGCAGCGCCGGCGACCGCGCGCGCGAAGCCAGCACCTTGCTGACGCTGGGCGAATTGCAGGCGGCGCGCCAGGACAGAAAAACAGCGCTCGAATTGCTCGCCCAAGCGCTGAGCCTCTGGCGCGAATTGAAAGACCGCGAGCGCGAAGCTTATGCGCTCAGCCAACTGGCCATAAATTTCGCCGCGCTGGGCGAACTCACCAATGCGCGTGAACACCAGCGGCAGGCCTTTTCGCTGCAACCCTGGCCGCTGAATTTACCCGCGCTCACCTTGCGTGCCGCGCTTAACCGCCGCTAGCCGCTAGCCTGAAAACTTGCCGCTTATGAGCAAAGACGAGCGAAGAGCCCGCAACAGTCTGAGAAGCTGTTGCGGGCTCTTCGTTGTTAACGTGCTGAATTGGAATCAAGGCTTCGTGGGCGGCGGCGGGGTACGCCGCGCGCGGCCGGGCCGCATATCAAACGTAATCACGCCACTCATTTGCACGGGTTTGCCTTCAAACGTCGCGGGGCTGAATTTCCATTTCCGCGCCGCCGCCACCGCCGCGCCGTTGAGATCGGAACGCCCCTGCACCACGTGCGCAAAGACTACCTCGCCAGCGGTCGAGACCAGCACTTCCACTTTCACCTTGCCGGACGTATAGGCTGCCGTCAGCGCGCCGCGCCCCCCGCCCAACGAAACGGCCCCGCCGTCTTTGGTAACGCCCGTGGGGTTCTCGCCCGCTTCGACGTTTTTAGCAGGCCGGATCGAGGGGAAAACCGGGGGCACGCGTTTCAGCACTTCGCCGCCCTCGATCAATTTGTTCGTGGGTGTGAGCGCCCGGTCTTCCTCGATTTTGTTGGGGGCGAATTCGCCGACCGCGACCGTCGGCAAACCGAAATCAGCCGTCTGGGTTTTGGGGTCTTTGGCTTTGACCAGTTCCAACGCCTTGCGCAAAGAATTCAGGCTCAGGCGGCGTTGCTCCGCGCTTTTCGTTTCGGCCTGGGTGATAAACGAATGCTCGCTGTGCAAGAGGCTTTTCAACGTATGCGCTTCGGCAATGGCGGCCGAGATCGAAAGGGCGCGCTCGGCGTAATACAGCCCGCTGGTCAATTGCTCTTCAACCTCTGTGACAAGCTTGTCGGGCAGCTTATAGACCGTCTCACCATCTTTGTAATTGCCATTCAGCGCGATCTTGTCGTGCGCTTCGCGCCAATACGACAAGGCCGCGCGATAAAAACTGTAGGCGCGAATCGAATCTTTTTGATTCGGCAATTCGGCGCGCCGCAAAAACCAGGTGCGCGCTTTGACTTGATCGTCCAGCCGGTACGCCACATCCGCCGCCAACCCCAAGGCCTCATCGCGCTCCGGTTCCACTTTGAGCGCGGCCTCGAACTTGGCCAAGGCTTGCGGGAATTTGCCAGCCTTGTATTGCGTCTTGCCCTGTCCGATCAGTTGTTCGGCGCTGATTTCCGGTTTCGGCTCTTGCACTGCGGCCGGCAGCGCGCCGGGTTTGGGTGTGGGCGTCGGCGTAGCCTTGACCGCAGCAGTCTTGTTCGGCACGGCGGTCGCAGGCTTGGCCGTGCTCACGGGCGGTTTCGCTGTAACCGGCGCAGTGACAGGCGGCTTGCCTTGCGTAGCAACAGGCCGCTTGACAGGGGCGGGTGTGGATTGGCTTTGCCACGCCAGCACCGGCGGCGCGCCTGCAAAAAAACCTAAACACAGCACCAGCAACAGCCGTTGAGAAAATGACGTACACATTCGCATATTGAACTATTCGCGCTTGATCGTTTAATGCTGCAAGCTGCGGCTCACGCGGCGCTGGTATTCATGCGCGCGCGCCTTGACCGCCGCCTCATCCAAAGTCAACAGCCGCCGCTGGCGCATCAGCACGCGGCCATTGACGATGGTGTCGGTCACGTCCGCAGCCTTGGTCGCATAAACCAGATGGGAGTATAGATTGTAGCGCGGCGTCTGGTGCGGCGCGCTCAGGTCAACCACGATCACGTCCGCGCGTTTGCCCGCTTCCAAAGAGCCGATCTCTTTTTCCAGATGCAAAGCCCGCGCGCCGCCCATCGTCGCCATCATCAGGGCCTCACGCGCCGTCACGACGGTCGGTTTCATCGAAATGAGTTTGTGCAACTTGGCCGCCGTATCCATCTCTTCCCACATGCTCAAATCGTTATTCGACGCCGCGCCGTCCGTACCCAAGCCCAGGCGCAAACCCAACTCCAACATACGCGGCACGGGCGGCGTGCCCGAACTCAGCTTCATATTCGATTGCGGGCAATGCGCGATGCCCACCTCGCGCGCTTTCAGGATGGCAAGCTCGGCCTCGTTCACATGCACGACGTGCGCGCCCAGCACGCGCGCCGAGAGAAAGCCGATGCGTTCCAAGTATTCAACGGGCCGTGCGTTGTAGCGTTTGCCGATGTCTTCGGTCTCGCTCGGCGCTTCGGCGATGTGCGTCAGGATGGGCGCGTCGTATTTTTCGGCCAGCGCGCGCACTTCATTTAGATGCTCAGTGCTGACTGTGTATGCGGCGTGCGGCGCGGCGGCGGGCACGATCAAGGCGTCGCCCTTCCACTTTTTCAAAAACGCTTCGGTATAGCTGACGGCCTCGGCCCAGGTCTTGTTGTCGGGCGCGGGGAAATCAATCAGCGTCTCGCCCAGCACGCCACGCACGCCGGCGCGTTTGGTCTCAACAGCCATCGCGTCTTCAAAATAATACATATCGGCGTAAGTCGTCGTGCCGCCGCGAATCAATTCGATCAGGCCGAGCCGCGTGCCCCAGATGACAAAATCCTTGGTCGTATTTTTGGCTTCGGCGGGAAAGATGTATTTGGTCAGCCACTCCTGCAAATTCAAATCGTCGGCAATGCCGCGATAGAGCACCATCGGCAGATGCGTGTGCGTGTTGATGAGGCCGGGCAGCACCGCTTTGCCGCGCGCGTCAATCGTTTGCTTGGCTTGATAGCCACGGCGTTTGAGCGCAGCCATTGGGCCGACTTCGACAATGCGCGTGCCGCGGATGGCGACGAAGCCGTTGTCGTAAAGATGCTGTTCGCCGTCCATTGTGACAACTGCGCCGTTGATGATGAGCAGATCGAGGCGGTTGGTTTGCGCCAGTCCCGCCAGCGGCAACAAGACAATGAAAAGCACAACGTCCTTGAACACAGTCTTATATCTCTTGGTCATATTTGCTCAGGAATAACAAACCTTCGTACTCCACCAAGCCGAGCCGCACCCGCCGCAGCCAGTTGCGGCCCAGCAGATTGCGCGGGATGACAATGTCCGCCGGGAAAAAGACCAACACCTCAAGCTCGATTTCCAGCGTCTTCAGCATCAGCGTATAGCCATACGCGGTGAAGCTGTCGGTCAAGGTGCCGAACCGCTGCCGATAGCCCTGTTCAACCACCAAGCCCAACTGTTCCGCATAGGAACGCTTGAAGAGACAGAACGCCGCGCCCGTGTCGAGTTTGGCCTCTGCTTCCACGCCTTCCTGAGCTAGCCGCAACTCAGCCTGCAAAGTGATGTCATCTTCGGTCGTCGGGTAGTAGTAACTCCGCTCGTAGCTGACTTGATACATCGTACAGCCCTCTACCAACCGGCAAATGGCAGCGCATCCGCCGGTTGAACGTGGACAAAATAGGCGTCTTCAACACCTGCCGCGCGCACGGCGGCGAAGACTTCTTTGTCATCAACCCCGTGGGCAATCAAGTGACTGCCTTTCAAGGCGAGCAATTCGCCCGGATACTCGTGGCGATGTTGCGCCAGCCATTGATACTCTTCCGTGCGATCTTTCATCGGCCTCTGCGCGGGACGCGCCCGCCCGGCCATCAGCCAGGCTGGCGCGTTCGGCGATTCGACCAAATCAACACGCGCCAACATTGGATAGTCAACGCCTGCCGCGCGCGCGGCGGCAAGCACGGCTTTGGCATCGGCGCCATGCGCGATCAATTGATCGCCCTCTACCGCCAGAAATTCGCCCGGATATTCGCGGCTGTGTTGCCGCAACCAGCGCCGCTCCGGCACGGACATCGGGTGCGTGGGCGCAAAGCTTTCCCCTTCCGTCGCGGGCTGCGACTTGGCCTGCGGCGCGGTTCCATTCGTCGCAGGCAACAACGCGCGCAACTGCGTTTGCTCTTCGACCGGTAATTGCCGGACTTGTTCCAACACGGCTTCAAATGTCACAGCCATCACAACCTCCTTACTACCTACAAAGCTACATAAAGCTGCGGTCAAACGGCGCGGGCAACAACTCTTTGACCTGTTGCGTTTCGATCTCGCCGCGCAGGTTTGCCATCACGACTTCGGCCTCGCCGCCCATCAAATCCGAAATCACCTGGCGGCACGCGCCGCAGGGCCGCACCGGCATCCCGGCCGGCGTATCGGCGATCACGGCGATGCGCGCGAAAGAACGCTCGCCCTCTGAAATCGCTTTGAACAAGGCGACTCGCTCGGCGCAGATGCTCAAGCCGTAGCTGGAATTCTCGACATTGCAGCCGGTGAAGACGCGGCCCGCCGCCGTTTCGAGCGCCGCGCCGACTTTGAAATCTGAGAACGGCGCGTGCGCCTGTTCGCGCGCCTGCCGCGCCAATTCGACCAGCTTCATCTGAGACGCGCGTTCGCCCCGTCCTCGCGTCTCCCCGTCTGCTTGTCGCTTCGTGCTCATCTTTTACTGCCTCACCTTTTCCAGTTCTTCCTGTAATCTGGCTCTGATCTTGCCGGAGATCAAATCAATGCCGACTTCGTTATAGCCGCCTTCGGGAATGATCACGTCGGCGTAGCGCTTCGACGGTTCGACGAATTGCCGGTGCATCGGGCGCACCGTGTCGAGGTATTGTTTGATGACCGATTCGACCGAACGCCCGCGCTCTTTGACATCGCGTTGCAAGCGGCGGATGAAGCGCAGGTCGTCATCCGTATCCACAAAAATCTTCACGTCCATCAATTCGCGCAACGCGGCATCCACAAACACCAGAATGCCTTCGATAATCATGACCGGCTTGGGTGCGACCCGAATCGTTTCGGCGCGGCGCGTGTGCGTGGCAAAATCATAAACCGGCATCTCAATGGCTTCGCCCGCCCGCAAGGCTTGGACGTGATTGACGAAGAGAAAATTGTCGAGCGTATCGGGGTGATCGAAATTCACCTGATGGCGCAACTCCAACGGCAGGTCGCCCAGATTGCGGTAATAGCTGTCCTGCTGCAAAAAGACAATCTGCTCTTCGCTCACGTTTTCCAAAATGCGGCGGGCCACCGTCGTTTTGCCTGAACCGGTGCCGCCTGCGATGCCGATAATCATAGTAGTCGGTAGTCAGTAGTCGGCAGTCGGTAGTCGGTAGTCGGTAGTCGGTAGTCGGCTTGCAGATAACCAACCACCGACTACCGACTACTGACTACTCGCAATCAAACGTTGCAAGAACATCAAAAACTGTCCGCTCACCAACTGCCCCGTGCCCATCACGTCGGCGTGATTGATGGGCTCAGCGCTGAGGCCAGCCGCCGCGTTGGTGATGAGCGAGATGCCTAAGATTTCCATGCCCATCTGGTTGGCGACGATCGCTTCGGGCACGGTGGACATGCCGACCGCATCGCCGCCCAGCAAGCGGGCCATGCGCACTTCGGCGGGCGTTTCGTAATTCGGCCCCTGCAAGGCCAGATAGACGCCTTCATTCAAAGGCAGGTTCATGCTCGCGGCGCATTCCTTGGCCAGCGCGCGCCAGGCTTTGCTGTAAACCTCGGTCATATCGGGAAAGCGCGCGCCCAGCCGTTCATCGTGTTTGCCGCGCAGCGGGCTGAACAGCATCAGGTTGATATGATCGCTGATGAGCATGAACGTGCCTTGTTTGAAGGCCGGATTCACGCCGCCCGCCGCGTTGGTCAGGATCATTTTTTTGACGCCCAGCGCGCCGAAGGTGCGCAGCGGCAACGTCACATCTTCCAGTTCGTAGCCTTCGTAATAATGAAACCGCCCCTGCATCGCGGCGACCGTGATGCGCCGTTCGGTATGGGGCAACTGTCCGATCACCAACCGGCCCGCATGCCCTTCGACGGTCGAACGCGCGAATTCGGGAATCTGTTCGTAGGGGATGATGACCGGGTCACGCAACGTTTCGGCGAAGGCGCCCAGGCCGGAACCGAGCACGACGGCAACGTCAATCGGGGTGGGGCTGTGTTGGCGTATGAAATGCGCGGCGGTTTGCGCGCGCTCAAAAATCGCAGTGGACATCAAGGCTATTTGTCTCTCCTCTTTCGGGGGTTTCTGGTTTGCGGGTGAACTTGGGGCTACATTCTGCTTGGCTGCGCAAAATTCGGCAAGCGCTGGTTGGGAT
>JANOWX010000085.1:0-8019 GCA_031418175.1 Acidobacteriota bacterium
TTGCCCCAATGCGGACGCGCGCCGAACTTCGCCAGTTGTTCTTCGACAATCGGGATCAGCTTCAGCACCGCGTCGGTGTGCTGCTTCCAGGTGAAATGAATCGAAACGCTGGGGCGTTTGTAGGCGGTGCTCATCCACAGATTGTCAGCGGCGATGGTGCGCACCTCGGAGATGAACAGGTCTTGAATCCATTTGTCGCCGAGGCTGTTGATGGCTTTGAGCGCCGCCACCGCGTTGCTGAAGGGGACGAAATACTCAGCCTGCAATTCCTTGCCGCTGCTCGGCGTGAAATTCATTTTGAAATGCGGCAGCCGTTCGTGCCAGGGACCGGGCACGCCCATTTGATCGGTGCAGTTTTCCGCAGCGAGTTCGCGGATCGGATGCAGGTTGCGCGTCGCCAGTTTCGCGCCATAAAGCTCGGGCTTGGCTGGCGTCGCTTGGCCGCCGCTACTGGTTGGCTTGCCTCCCTCTCGCAAACCGGTTGTCGCAGCCAGCCCCTTTGCCGTTTGGCCACCGCCAAGGCGAGTTTTAACCCAGACCTCGCTGATGACGTTATTCTGCCAGTCGCTGAACAGGCTGACGCTGTAGCCGCTCGACATAATGGCCTCGAAGTTTTTTTCGAGTTCGGCGAAGGGCAGGTTTTCATAAACATCCTGCCGAATTTGAAAGGTCGGCTGAATGTCGAGCGTGACTTTGGTGACGACGCCGAGCCCGCCGAGATGCACGACCGCGCCGTTAAATTGCTCGCCGTCCTTTTCGCGCGTCAGCGTCACGACCTCACCCGCCGCCGTGACGAATTCGAGCGCCGCCACCGCCGTCGCCAGATTGCCCAGCTTCACGCCCGAACCGTGCGTGGCGGTGGCGATGGAACCGGCGACCGAAATATGCGGCAATGACGCCAGATTGTGCAGCGCGAAACCTTTGCCTTGCAGGTATTCGCCCAACGTGCCGTAACGCACGCCCGCTTCGACGGTGACTGTTTTTTTGGCCGGATCGAGCGCCAAAATCTTGTCCAGCTTTTTTGCCGAGAGCAGTTGATGCGGCGAGTCGGCAATCTTGTTGAAGCAGTGCTGCGTGCCGAGCGCGCGCAGCTTGTCGGCGCGCTTCACCAACGCCTGCACCTGTTCGACCGTTTCAGGGTAAGCGACGTTGGCGGTGCTGTATTCCAAATTACCCGCCCAGTTCTTGAGCTTCTCCGGTGTGGGAGACGCGGGGACAGCGGGCGGCGTGTTTGGTTGTTGGCAACCTGTGAGTACGGCGCCGGCGAGACCGGCGGAAGAGATTTTCAGAAAGGTTCTTTTTTTCATGGATTCTCCCAGGGAATGGCGATTTTCAGGCCACGGTAAACTGAAGCCTGTGCTTATTGATACCCAAGTTTGACAGTGGGTTAGCGGGGCGAAGCCTTTGGAGTGCGTGCGGCACAGGCCGCCGCTTTGGTAATCCCTTGATCGCTCAGACCACGACGGGACTACCAAAGCGGCGGCCTGTGCCGCACGCACTCCAAAGACGCTGCGCGTCGAAATAAGCACAAGCTTCAATTAATGGTCTGCTGCTGGGCGAATAGGTAAGCAGCGCCTGGCACGAAGCATTGAAAGCACAACCGCTGCGGCTACTACCGCAGACACTGGTTCGTGGCGGATGTACCGGCGCTGGCCTTGCCCTAAATCGTAAGGAGCACGTTTGGCAATCACACTGACGAAACCCCAAGACGCAGAAATCAGCAGCGGCAATGCGGGCGGCGGCGCGGGCGAGTTGCCGCAATTCGGCGGCGGCAGCGGCGACGGCAAACCAGAGCGCGAACGCCAGCCGCCGCCCGAAGGCTATCGCATCGCCATGTGGTTGACGCTGACCTGGGTGACGGTGCTGTTCATCACGTTGGTCGTGGTTTACCTCTGGCTGAATGCGCAACATTCGCCGCTAATGACGCCGCGCCTTTTCTGGATCAGCACGGGCGTGGTGCTCAGTTGCAGCGTGACGCTCGAAATGGCGCGGCGCGCTTTACGCCAAAGGCGCGAGACTGATTTCAATCGCTGGCTGGGGCTGACGATGGCGTTGGGCTTGCTCTTTTTGGGCTCGCAATACTTTGGACTGCGGCAACTCTCAAGCGCGGGCTTTTTTGCCACCGTCAACAAACGCGCCTGGCTCGCGTTTCTGATCACCGGGGCGCACGGCGCGCATTTGTTCGGCGGCGTGCTGGCGCTGGTTTATCTGGTCGTCAAAAACAGCTTTGGCAATTGGACGGTGCTGCGGCGGCGCGCGACGATGGATACGACGACGATCTATTGGCATTTTATAGGCGGACTGTGGCTATGCTTATTCGGCCTGCTGTTTCTCTGGAATTGAATTATGACGCTTGCTGATCTGCCCGCGCTCAATGCTTGTTTGAATGCGACGAGCGCGACATTCCTGCTGCTGGGGTACTGGCAAATTCGCCACAAGAACCGCACCGCGCATCGCCTGTGCATGAGCGCGGCCTTGCTGACCTCGACGGTCTTTCTGATCTCCTACCTTTATTACCACTACCACCACGGCTCGACGGCATTTCAAGGGCAGGGGCCGGTGCGGCTGGCTTATTTTGCCATCCTGCTCACGCACACGGTGCTGGCGGCGGCCATTGTGCCAATGATCTTGCTGACGTTTGCGCGTGCCTTGAAAGGCGATTTCGCGCGGCACAAACCGCTGGCGCGCTGGACGCTGCCGCTGTGGCTGTATGTCTCGGCGACGGGCGTCATCGTCTATCTCATGCTGTATCAGCTTTACCCCGCGAGCTGACGCTGGACGAATTGCACGATCAGTTGCAACGCCGCGCGCGCTTCGGGCAAGAGGCCAACCGCCACCGGCCAAACGTGCGGCAGATCATCCCACGCCTGCAAATCAACCGACACACCCGCCGCGCGCGCCTTGGCCGTGATGCGCAACGCATCATCCAGCAAGACTTCGCTCTTACTGACAAAGATCAGCAACGGCGGCAAGCCTTTCAAATCGGCATACAGCGGCGAGGCCAGAGCCTCCATTGCCGAAGCCTGCCCCAGATAAATCGGCGCGAAGGATTTGAGCGCGTCCGCATAAAACATCGCATCGCTCGCCTCGTTCGTTTTCAACGAATTGCCCGTCCCCGCCAAATCCGTCCACGGCGAAAGCAAAACGGCTGCGGCAGGCAGCGGCAACCCTTCGGCACGCAAGCGCACCAGCGTCGCCAGCGTCAACCCGCCGCCCGCCGAATCGCCGCCAATCAATGTATTGGCGGGCCGCACGCCTTGCGCCAGCAACCAGCGGTAACCGGCGACCGCATCATCCAGCGCCGCCGGGAAGCGATGCTCCGGCGCCAAGCGGTAATCAAGCGCGAACACCTGCGCCTGCGCCGCTTTGGCCAACGTGGCATTGAACGGGCGATACAACACGGGCGAACCCACGACGTATCCGCCGCCGTGCAAGTAATAGATCGCGCGTTGCGCCGCCGTGTCCCGCGCGGTTACCCATTCGCCAACCACGCCGTTTTCGCTAACGGCGTTGATCTGCGCGTAGGGCGGCACGGGTTGACGCATGAATTGGGGCGGATCGAATTTGCGGCGGGCGAATTGCACAAACGCCGCCTCGTCGCCGCGCGCGCGGCGTTTCAGATAAGCGCGCAGGAATAGTGAATAAAGACGGGCTTGCCAGCTTGCCATAGCGGTTATTTTGAATCGAGCGACTCACCCAGTTGCCATTCCAGCAAGGGGCGCAACAAACGCCAATACTTGACCGGAAAGAGCCGTTGCACGCGCTCCATCATCGCGGCGTCAGTGCCGACCAGGATGCGCGGTTCGTCGCGTTCAATGCCGCGCACGATGCGTTCAGCCGCCTGCTCCGCCGTCGTCGGCGAGAGTTTGTCGAAATGGGCGACCTCAACCGGGACTTGCACCGATTGCGCCTTGGCGCCCACGCGCGCGCTACGGGCGATGTTGGTTTTGATGCCGCCGGGATGTACGCACGAGACGCGCACGATCGAACCTTCCAACTCGTGGCGCAACGCTTCGGTAAAGCCGCGCACGGCGAATTTGCTGGCGTTGTACGCCGCTTGACCGGGAAAGCCGACGATGCCGAAAATGCTGGAGATGTTGACCAGATGCGCGGCCGGTTGTTGCTGCAAAACAGGCAGGAAGTATTTCGTCCCATACACCACGCCCCAGAAATTCACGCCCATCAGCCAGGCGATGTCGGCGGTCGAAAGTTGCTCGACCGTGCCATAAAGCGCGACGCCCGCGTTGTTGATCATCAGGTTGGCGCGCCCGTGCGCGGCGACAACCTCTGCCACGAAGTCCTGCATACGCTGCTCATCGCTCACGTCAACGTAATGCGTCGTGCAGGTGGTTTGAACCAGTTGCGCGGTCGCCTGCAACTCGGCTTCGTTGACATCGGCCAGTGCGAGTTGCGCGCCTGCACGCGACAAACGCACGGCCAGCGCGCGCCCGATGCCGGAGGCCGCGCCCGTGACGACGGCGACGGTTTGCTTATCAATCTTCATAGCTTCAATCCAATTTCAACGCATAGAAAGTTTGCCGCAGATGAACGCAGATAAGCGCAGATAAGGGATAGATTTGATCCTCTGTGTATCCCGCCGTGCTGACCGGCGGCAGAGCTTCCATGCCGCCGACAAACAGAGTCCAGTAGTAGCGAATTCTGCCCATAAATCAAAAAGCAAAAGGCAAAAATCAAAAGGGCGGCACTTTTCTTTTTTCCTATTTTTGCCTTTTGCCTTTTGCCTTTTGCCTTCTAAATGATCGTTCCGTCCGTGATCGTCGCTCCTTTCGGCACGATCACGATGCCTTCGCGGATGAAGTAGCTGCCGTTCTCGCTGTCGAAATGGTCTTTGCCGGCTTCGTTGAGGATTTTGACGTTGGAGCCGATGCGCACGTTTTTATCAATGATGGCGCGGCGTATGTGCGTGTTCTCGCCGATGCCGATCCAGGGCAAGCCGTGTTGCCGTTCGCTGGCGAGTTCTTCCAGGGGTTGATAAAAATCGGCGCCCATCAACAGCGAATGTTCGATGGTGGCGCCGCTCTCGATGCGCGCGCGAATGCCGATGATGCAGTTGCGGATTTTGCATTGGTTGAGAATGCAACCATCCGAAATCAGCGAATGATTGATCTCACAACTGACCAGCTTGCTGCTGGGCAAATAGCGCGGGCGCGTGTAAATCGGTTGGTCGGCGTCGAACAGATTGAACTTGGGCATGATGCTCGCCATGTCCAGATTGGCGTTGTAAAAGGAACTGATCGTCCCGATGTCTTCCCAATAGCCGTTGAACAGATAGGCCTGCACGTTGTATTTGCCGATGGCCGACGGAATCACCTGGCCGCCGAAGTCCTTGTATTGTTCCTCTTTCAACAACTCGCGCAAGGCCTCGTACTTGAACAGGTATACCCCCATCGAGGCGATATACGGACGGCGCTCGGCCTCTTCGGCATTCAAGCCCAGCGTCGTCGTCGCCACGCGCATCTCTGCCACTTGATCGGCGGGCGGTTTCTCGCGGAACTCAACGATGCGCCCGGTCGGATCGGTCTTGAGCAAACCGAAGCCGGTCGCGCGCGCTTCGTCGCACGGGATCACCGAAACGGTCAGGTCGGCATTGGTGTCGGTGTGATGTTTCAGAAACTTGCTGTAATCCATCTGGTACAGATGATCGCCCGACAGTATCAGCACGTTTTTCGGCTCGAAATCGCTGATGTGAATCATCACCTGGCGCACCGCGTCGGCCGTGCCCTGAAACCAATCCTTGTTCCCAGGGGTTTGTTCCGCCGCCAGGATTTCGACAAAGCCATCAGTGAAGGGGCTGAAGCGGTAGGTGCGCGCGATGTGATGGTTGAGCGAGGCCGAATTGAATTGCGTCAACACGTAGATGTGATGAACGCCGGAATTGATGCAATTGGAAACGGTGATGTCTATCAACCGGTATTTGCCGCCCAACGGCACAGCCGGTTTGGAGCGTTGCAACGTCAGCGGAAAGAGCCGTGCGCCCTGTCCGCCGCCGAGGATCAGGGCCAGTGCCTCTTTTTTCATCGGGGACTCCTGAAAGCGAACTGGATAATGCTGGTTCGTGATTGATTGCGATTATGCGTGCTTGGCGCGCTGTACTGACTGCGCTAAGCTTTGAAGCGGGCTGAGAATACGAGAGGGCAAGCGGTTTTTCAAGAACGCCAATTGCCCTGGCAACCCAAACCGAGATGCACCGATGAACCAAGCCAACCAAGTACCAACAAACTCGCAAGCCACAATCCGCAACCCGCAATCCGCAATCATCGCCCCCGCCGTGGCCCAGGCGCTGCTGTCCAACCAAGGTGTCGTCGCCCTCGAATCCACCGTCATCGCGCACGGCCTGCCCGCGCCGCACAACCTGGAAACCGCGCAAGCGTGCGAACAAGCCGTGCGGGCCAGCGGCGCTCAACCCGCCACCATCGGCATCTTCGCCGGGCAACCGGTCATCGGCCTCGACGCCGAACAATTGCAAGCTCTCTCAACCGGAGGCGCCACCCATCAGCCTATTGCCAAGGTCAATCTGGCTAATCTGGGCGCGGTGCTGGCAACCGGCGGCTGGGGCGCGACGACGGTGGCAGGCACATTGCATCTGGCGCAGCGGGCCGGACTGCAAGTATTCGCCACCGGCGGCATCGGCGGCGTGCATCGCGGCGCCCCGAACAGCGTTGAAGCCAGCTTTGACGTATCGGCGGATTTGACGGCGCTGGCGCGCTATCCGCTCGTGACCGTATGCGCCGGAGCCAAGGCCATTCTTGACTTGCCCAAAACGCTCGAAGTGCTCGAAACGCTGGGCGTGCCGGTGATCGGTTATCAAACCGACGAACTGCCCGCCTTCTATTCGCGCTCGAGCGGCTTGCAACTCGATCTGACCGCGCACACCGCCACCGAGGTCGCGGCCATTGCCCAAGCCCACTGGCAACAGGGCTTTCAAACCGCCGTGCTGGTCGTCGCGCCCGTGCCCAGCGCGGACGAAATCCCCGCCGCCGAAATCAGCGCATTCATTGACGAGGCTTTGCACGAGGCCGCGCGACAACACATCAGCGGCAAAGCCGTCACACCGTTTTTGCTCAGCCGCATTGCCGAACGCACGCAGGGCCGCACGTTGCGCGCGAATATCGCTTTGTTAAAGAACAATGCGAGAATCGCAGGCGAGATTGCTTGCGTACTGGCTACGGGATAAAAATGGCCGCCGAGTTTGGATTTGCGGATCTGCTGCCCGATGTGCGGAAGGTCTCTGACCTTCCGGGAATCTTTGCTTTTGATTTCGGGGCAACGCTCCTGTCTTGCGGCTCTGCCGCCCGATGTGCGGATGGTCTCCGACCTTCCGGTGATAACTGTTTATTGAATGCGGGGCTACGCCCCTGACTTGCGGCTCTGCCGCCTGATGTGCGGATGGTCTCCGACCTTCCGGGAACCTTTGTTTTTGATTTCGGGGCTACGCCCCTGGAGTCCAGCCATGGCCAATGAGCGCTTCAAAATTTCGCGCGACAATCCGGCGTTGTACATCACCGTCGTCGCCAAAGACCGGCTGCCGGTTTTCCAAACCGACAGCATCAAAACGCTTGTCTGCCAAGCCCTCGACGAGGCGCGCAATTCCGGCGGTTTCCTGCTCTTCGCCTACGTCATCATGCCGGACCACTTGCATCTGGTGACCAATCAACCCGACACCTCGGCCGAAGTGTTGCGCTACGTCAAAGGTCTCAGCGGCAAACGTGTGATTGACTATTTGAAAGAACACAACCTGCAAAGCTCGCTGGCGAAATTGCAGCACCAGGAATGGAAGCGCGAACACAGCTATTCACTGTGGCAGCAAGAGAAGAATGTCTTCTCTTGTTTCAGTGAGGCCATGCTGATGCAGAAGGTCAACTACACGCACTTGAACCCAGTGCGCGCGGAGTTGGTTGAACGCGCCATTGATTATCGCTGGTCAAGCGCCCGTATCTGGCAGCAATGCCCGCTCGACGATGAACCGTTAAATGTGGATGTTGATCGCATCGCATGGCG